>JADGDK010000100.1 GCA_016744895.1 Campylobacterales bacterium
GAGTATGTCTCTGTATGAAAACTGAATTCGTCTCTATAAGACCAGAAAAGATCTGCCAGTCTTGCTGCCTCTTTTTTTGCCAGGCTCTTATCATTATCTGTAATAACCAGATGTTGTAATTTATATTCTTCTATAAGTTTTAAAGCATCACTTGCTAACATATTTTCATCTGTTGTATATTTGGGATCTATGCTTGCATATGTTATAGAATCAACTTCCATAGAGAAATCATCTTTCATAAGTGCTCGCCTCAAGTCTCCATCACTTAAAACAGCTTCTAGTACACCATTTTTTGCGATTAATACATTTCCAAGTCGTCCTTCACTCATAGCAACTATTGCTTCTTTTAGCGGTGTTGTAGGGGCTACTATAGGTAAGTTTTTAGCCCTCATTATATCTTTTATCTTCACAAAAAGCATTTTTCCTAAACTTCCACCAGGATGGAATGATGCAAAGTCTTTTTTCTCAAAACCTCTATGCTCCATCATGCATACTGCCAATGCATCGCCAAGTGCCATTGTGAGTGTTGTTGATGATGTAGGTGCAATATTTAGTGGACATGCTTCTTTTTCAACATTTATAGGTAGAAAAACATCTGCATAACGTCCCAATGTTGAGTTTTTATCTCGTGCCATAGCGATAAGTGGAATATTAAATCTTTTGATATGCGGTAGAATTTTAATAAGTTCTTCACTCTCTCCGCTATAGCTAATAGCCAGAAGTGCATCGTCTTTACCAATCATTCCTAAATCACCATGCATTGCTTCAGTAGGATGTAGAAAAAAACTGCTGGTTCCTGTACTTGCAAATGTAGCGGCCATTTTAGCGCCTACAAGTCCACTTTTTCCAACACCGGAGATAATGAGTTTGCCTTGAGTTTTGGAGATGAGTGAGACAGCTTGTGCTATCTCACTACCTATCATGGACGCTGCATTTTCTAGCTCTTTTGCTTCTGTTAGAAGCACCTCTTTAGCAATCTTTGCATAGTCCATAATCATTACCTTACATTAAAAATATTGTAGGCACAATTGTAGGGTATTTCTTCTTTTGTCTAAATATATGTTTTCTAAGAACTTGTCTAATAGCATTTTCAATGCTTCTTTGATCTTCAAGTATCTCTGGTTTCGTGTTAATTAAAAATTGATCGAGGATATCTTCCATCTCTTTTGAGAATGCTTTATCTCTTCTATCTGGTACAATTCCGTAAGTTCTCACTACTGGTTTTGAGATCAGTTTTTTAGTCTGTTTATCGATTTGTGCAACGATCATAACAACACCAGACTCTGCAAGGTTTTGTCTATCGTTGATGATATCATCATCTATCTGTTTATTCATCTGATTATCGATATAGGTTTTACCAGTTTTGACTGTTCCTACTTTTTTAAGAAACTTTGGTGAAACTTCAATTTGATCACCATCACTCATTAGTAAAATATTTTTAGGATTTACGCCACACGCAATTCCTGTCTGTTTGTGTTTATGGATATGATTATACTCTCCATGTACTGGAAGGAAAAATTTAGGTTTACAAAGACGAAGCATTAATTTTTGCTCTTCTATCGCAGCATGCCCACTGGTATGAATTTCGCTAAAGTCTTGATAAGCTACTTTTGCCCCTGCTTTTATAAGGAAGTTTAAAACACGTGAAACACTTGCTTCATTTCCTGGAATTGCTTTTGCAGAGATGATAATTTGATCACTTGGTTTAATTTTGACATGTCTGTGCTCATCTGTTGCCATTCTAAAAAGAGCACTCATTGACTCTCCTTGGCTTCCTGTTGTAATGATCAGAACTTCTTTGTCATTATATTTGTTGACCTCATGTGGATCGATAAAGATTCGACGATCTAGCTTTACATAACCAAGTTCCATCGCAATTTCTAGATTTCGCTCCATGGATCTTCCGATGACACACACTTTTCTATTGTGTTTGATCCCATGTTCTATCGCTTGATAGACCCTGTGGATATTTGATGAGAAAGTAGACATGATGACTCTTCCTTTAGAGCTTTTAAAGATTCCATCAAATGTTGGTCCTACAGTGCTTTCACTTTTGGTCATTCCTGGACGATAAGAGTTGGTACTATCACTTAAAAGACATAACACACCTTTTTCTCCATAGTGTGCAAAACGATGGATATCAGTTGGATATCCATCAATTGGAGTATGATCAATTTTGAAATCTCCAGTATGGATAATAGTTCCAGCTTCTGTAGTGATAGCTAAAGATGAAGCATCGATGATTGAGTGTGTCACATGCATCCACTCAACTTCAAAATCACCAATTTTATAAATTTTTCTTTTTTCTACAGGTTTAAAATAGCTTTTCTCTTTTTTAAGTCCGTGCTCATCAAATTTGTTTGATAACATACCTAAAGGTAGTGGTGTAGCGTATATTGGAAATTGAAACTGTTTGAAAAAGTATGCTACAGCACCAATGTGATCCTCATGTCCGTGCGTGATCAAGATATTAATCTCTTTTTCTTTGTGTATCTTTTTGATGTATGAAAAGTCTGGAATTAAGATATCTACACCATGCATATCTTCAGTTGGGAAACTCATCCCAATATCGATAATAACAGCAGAAGTATTTGTTTCCATGATCATAAAGTTTCCACCAATTTCGCCAAGTCCGCCAAGTGGTGTGATCTTTATTTTTGCATCTGTATTCATGTTGATTTTGTTGTATGACTGTAGTGACCGTGAGTGGACTAGTTTATTTGCCGTAATTGCCTCTTTGATGTCCAATTCCCACTGTTGGTTTCCTAGTTTTGCTGAGAATTTTGGAGGACCTCTTCTTTTTTTGTTTGGTTTATTTTGTCCCTGTCCACCAGCACGATTTTGTTGGTTTGGGTTTTTATTTTGATTGGGATTTCTATTTTGTCCTTGAGGTTGTTTAGGCTTTTGCCCTTGTTCCTGTGGATTTTTATTTCCCTCATTTTGAGGATTATTTTGTTTTTGCGATTTTAATACCGCATCTTGGTTTTTTTCTTCCATGAATATTTTCCTATTATTTTAAATTTTTAAACAATAGGTGATATTTTTCGCTTGAGAGTTGGTGTGGTCTGAAGTTTACCGGTATCTCTAAATTCTCAAATTCTCTGATCAATTCCTCTTTTTGGACAATTTGCCCAAGGTTTTTTATCAATACTTTTCTAGGTGCAGCAAATGCTGCTTTTAGAAAACTTTTGAATTGATCAAGATCTTTTTGGCTTTCAAAAAGATCTTCATAATTTTTAAACTTTGTCAACTTTAAAACTGCTGAAGTTACTTTTGGAGGTGGGTCAAAACACTCTGCCCCTACATCGAAAAGTAACTCAGCTTCACTTATGCTGTCTGCTAAGATAGAGAGTCCTGAGTATGTTTTATCTCCCACCGTGGAAGAAAACTTAACAGCAACCTCTTTTTGAACCATCACTATAATTGATTGACACTTCTTGTCATCAAGTGCCTTGAGGATAAGATTGGTAGCGATATAGTAGGGAAGGTTCGCGATTAAATTATATTTTTCACTATAGAGCGAAGTTTCGCCCCATTGTTCTAATATATCATCGCATACCAACTCTAGTCGCTTTTGTCCAAGCTCATCCGAAAATTTATCTTTCAGATAATTGCACAACTCTAAGTCGATTTCAAAAGCTGTTACTCTCTCACATCGTTGTAACAGCTTTTCTGTTAAATCACCTAAGCCAGGTCCAATTTCAACAACCATAGTGTTATCATTGGGCATCGCTTGGATGATCTTTTGAAGTATGGACTCATCTTTTAAAAAATTTTGACCAAATTTCTTTTTTGCTTTAATCAAATCATGGGCCTTTACTGTAAAACGGACATTATAGGTTAAATATACTTAAGAAGTTATTTAATTTTCATAAGATTTATTTAAAAGAATGCCCATATCAAGATTGATATCCCAACAAGTAAATTTAACCAACTACCTTCTCCTAAAACGTCTCTAAGTCCTTTATAGGCGTACTCTTCTTGTAAGGATAGAGGTGTTGTTAGCTTTAATTCAACAAAACTGCTAATTTCTGATCCCCATATAAATGCAATAAACTCTGGAACAATAAATATCAAGATAGCTGAAGTAATTCCCCAAAAGCTTTTAGTTGGTTTTATATTCTCTAGTGATTCTTTAAATATTTTTTTCTTCATGGCTGAATTGTAGTTTTTATTTATTAATAAATGCTTATTAATTTAGTTTAATTTTAGAGCATTTATAATAGTATATCATTATGAAAAAAGGAAACATTGCCGTAATTGGTGGCGCAAATATTGAGTATATTGTCAAAAGCAAAACGGATATTGTACAAGGTTCTAAAAACTTTGTAGATATTGAAGAGTTGTTTGGTGGTGGTGGATTAAACTATGCATTGAGGCTTATGGGTACTGGTGTGAGTGTCTGCCCTCTTCTTTACATAGGAAATGACAGTCTTGGTGAGAATATTCAAAAATCTCTTTTAAGTCGTTGTGATATGAGCTCTTCAACATATCAACACATTTCAAGAGATAATTTCTTTGTTGAAGGTTTAAATACTATTCGCTCTATTATCATGGTTGAGGGACAGCATCGTACTATTTTGGCTCAAGATCAAAATAGCCAAAATCTTTTTCTCCCATTTTTGAATAATCAAATTGAGTCAGCTAAGAATGTAAGTTCTGTTATTATTGGACATATTCATAATGATCATAAAAATATTAACAAAGATAGCTCTGAGTTAAGTACACTTTTTGCAATTGATTATTTTAATGATTATAAAAAATTTATTTATTGTAATTTTGGAGCGACACAAATTGAATATGGCTTTTCGTTTTGGAAAGATAAATTAAAGTCTATAGATGTACTACAATTAAATATTGATGAAGTCCGTGACTTTTTTAGAAAAGATAACTTTACTCCTTCTTTATTGGAAATAATAGATATTTTAAGTACTTTGGAAATTTCTGGAATTATTACGCTTGATAAATTTGGTGCTATCGGTTTTATGAAAAATGCTCCAGATACTATTTATATGGCAAGGCCAGTTGAGCTTGGAGATGCATTTGTTGACTCTACTGGTGCAGGAGATGCTTTTTGTGCTGGTATGGTTTCAGTCTTGGATGGAAATCGTAATTTTGATGCTAGTTTATTTAAAGTTGCCATGGAAGTAGCAAGAAGTTGGGCTGTTTATGCATGTAAGTCATATGGTGGTGCAAATAGTTGTCCGACTGCAGGAACGATTGATGCCTTTCATCAAAAGATAAATCTTGGCAATGAAGTGCTTGAATATTCAGATGATAGAATGGTAGATATTCTTTCTCTTATTGATTCGACGTTTTCATGATTAGAGTTCCAGCAGAATGGGAAAAACAAGATAGTATTTTGATGAGCTTTCCTCATGCTCAAAGTGATTGGGATGATGATCTTCAATCTGCTATTTCTGTTTTTGTAAGAATGGCTAGTTCCATTTGCTTTAATCAAAAGCTTATTTTGATTTGTGATGATATACAAAAGACAAAAGATCTGTTTTGCTATCACGATAAAATTTCATTTGTAAAACTTGAAACCAATGATACATGGATTAGAGATTATGGTCCAATTTCTATTTATGAAAATGACGAACATAAATTAATTGATTTTCAATTTAATGCTTGGGGTGGAAAGTTTGAATACAAACTTGATAATGCCATCACAAAACAGATCCATTCAAAATGGCACTTTGGTATTTCTAAACTTATTGAAGAGGATTTTGTTTTAGAAGGTGGTTCAATTGAGAGTGATGGAGCGGGAACAATTTTAACGACCAGTGAGTGCTTACTCAATCCTAGTCGAAACCCTTCCCTTTCAAAATCTCAAATTGAAGAAAAGTTGAAATCTATTTTGGGAGCAAAGAGAATATTATGGTTAGATCACGGATCTTTAATCGGTGATGATACAGATGCACATATTGATACGCTTGCACGTTTTATTGATAAAGAGACTATCGTATATGTTTCACGTGAAACAAATGATAAAGAACATGAATCACTCTCAAAGATGAAGTCACAGCTGGAATCATTTAAAACTATAGATGGAAAACCTTATAAGTTAATTCCGCTTCCCCTACCCTCAGCTAAATACAAAGATGGTGAGAGATTACCAGCAACATATGCAAACTTCTTGATTGCAAATCATGTAATATTGCTACCAATATATAATGATACTTTAGACAAAGAGATGATAAGCCTATTTAAAGAGCTTTTTCCCTCTCGAGAGATAATTCCTATCAATGCACTACGTTTGATTGAAGAAGGTGGAAGTATCCACTGTTCTACTATGCATGTAGCTTTTTAATTTATTTTAACCTCTTCTATAAACTTCAGCGGAATTTTCCCTTTGCTTCTTCTAGCTATAGTATCTCTATAAATCCACTCTTCTTTTATTTTATTGCGTTGTTCTACTGTGAGTTGGGGCGTTTGATATCTGCCTTTTTCTTCTAATTGTCTTTGTGCTTCATAAAGTATTAATGCTGTAGCTACTGAAACATTAAGACTTTGCACCATGCCTTTCATGGGTATTTTAATACTTTGGTTTGACAGTGCTATGATTTCATCTGATACACCCTCTTTTTCATTACCTGTTATAATCATAGTTGGTTTTGTATAATCTATCTCCGTATAATTTACAGCACCTTCTTCTATATGAGTAGCTACGATTTGATAGCCTTCATCTTGTTTCTGTTTTAGAAATTTGATTTTATCATCATCCTTGATCCTAAAACGATTTACCCATCTATGTGCTCCTTGAGTTATGGTTTTGTGTGTTTTGAAGCTTTCATTTTTTTGATTTGTATAGTAGATATTGAGTATTCCAACCGCATCACAACTTCTGATGATTGCTGCAAGATTATGTGAATCATGAATATTGTCTAAAAATAGTTCTAGGGTAGGTTGCTTATTTAATAAAACCTCGTCAATCTTATTTTGACGTCTGTCACTACTCAATATATTACTCCATCAAGGTAATACCATTTACCATCTACCATTATAAAACTACTCTTCTCATTTAAAACACCCTGCTCTGTTTTTGCTTTAAATGTTACAGTATCATAAGTATGATCTTCTATTTCTAACTTTATAAAGTTTGTAGTTTTACAAAATTCTAACAGTTCTTTTGACCAAGCTTTTGTGTCATTACTGTATTGTGGATTTTCCCAATGCGTGGTTTTGATAATGTACATTGTTTCACGTGAAACATATGCAGAGTATCTTGATTTCATTAGGGTTAAAGCATCTAGAGGATTTGCACCTTTGTGATACTTTTGGCAACACTTTTTATACTTCAATTTGCTTCCGCATGGACATAGGTTATTTGGGCTTGTTTTCATGGCATACATGATAACATAAAACAAAAAGGATGCATGTGGAACACTTTGCAAAACGTATTATTCCTTGTCTTGATGTTGATAATGGTCGGGTAGTAAAAGGGGTAAATTTTGTAGGACTTAGAGATGCTGGAGATCCAGTTGAAGTGGCAAAAAGATATAACGCTGAAGGTGCTGATGAAATTACCTTCTTAGATATCACAGCTAGCCATCAAGAGAGAGATACAATCGTTCATATAGTGGAAGAGGTTGCTAAAGAAGTTTTTATACCATTAACTGTTGGTGGTGGCATACGAAAACTTGATGATATATATAACTTATTAAATGTTGGTTGTGATAAAGTCAGTGTGAATTCTGCTGCAATTAAAAATCCTGACTTCATCAATGATGGAGCAAAACGTTTTGGATCTCAGTGTATTGTAGTTGCAATTGATGCAAAACGAACTGGAGATTCATGGAATATCTATCTAAATGGTGGTCGAAAAGATACGGGTATAGATGCAATTGAGTGGGCAAAAGAGGTTTATGATAGAGGTGCTGGTGAGATACTTTTGACATCTATGGATGCAGATGGTACAAAAGCTGGCTTTGATAATGAGCTAAATCTAGCAATAAGTTCAGCTATATCTATTCCTGTCATTGCCAGTGGTGGAGCAGGGACTATGGATCATATCAAAGATGCATTTGATAAAGGTGGAGCAGATGCAGCACTTGCCGCTTCAATTTTTCATTTTAAAGAGATTGATATTATGGATTTAAAACATTATCTACGAGACAACAATATACCTGTAAGGATATAATCATGAAAATAATTTCATTAATAGCACTTTCTTCAGTTTCACTTTTTGGATTGACAATCAATTTTTCAAAGAGTTTTGATACAGAAATTAAACCCGATACTTTACAAGCTGGGATCAATATTACGATAAAAAAGAAAAGTGAAAAAGAGGTTACTAAACTTTTGAGTAAATACGCTACCTTTATAGAAGATGCAAAAAGTGTTGAGAAAAAAGGGGGAAATTATAGTGTATACCCTCAATACAAATATGAAAACAATCAACGTTATAAAAGTGATTATGCAGGAAATATGCAGTATCAAATAAGTTCAAATGATTCTGATAAATTGAATGATTTTTTAGTTTCTCTGTATGATCAAAAAACCGATAACCAAGTCGATATCAGTACTTCATCCGTTTCATGGGTTATGAGTGAATCTCAAAAAACAGGTAAAATTGATTCTTTACGACTTGATGCAATTATCTGGGCTGATAGTTATGCTAATTCATTATCTACTTCACTATCAAAAAAATGTTCTGTACTTAGTGTCTCTTTTACTCCAGTAAATCATTACTATCCTCAACCAATGATGCGAGGTAAATCTATGGAAATGGATGCGGGATCAGCTCCTGTACCAACTCAAGATATGCAAAAAATCAGTCTAAATCCTACATTTCAACTGGAATGTAAATGATACTTTGTGCTGGTAACATTGAGAGTTTTAATTTTGCAACTCCTATTGGAATAGGGTTAGTTGAAAGTGCTATGAACTTAACGAAGCTTATTGTCAGTGAGAAACCTACGTCACTTACATTTATAGGTAGTGCAGGGAGCTATGGTAGATATGGTATTTTTGATATTGTTCAATCATCAGTAGCAGTAAATGTCGAAAACTCTTTTTTAACTGGGGGATCTTATAGCCC
>JADGDK010000101.1 GCA_016744895.1 Campylobacterales bacterium
CTTTTTAAGTTTCAATTTAAAGGTGGAAAAAAAGGTGAAAAGTTAGAAATGACTACAACTGATAATCATGGAAAAACTAAAACAGGCTCGAAAAAAATTAAATAAGGAATAATTATGAAAATTAAATTATTTATTTTATTCTCATTGCTGGCATTAGTATTTGTAGCAGCATCGCCTTTTCTTTTTAATCAAAGTGTAACAATTACAGATCCGCATAAGCTTGATGCAGATGATAATTTTATACTTTATGAATGGGTAGAACCTCGTGTTGGTGGCGGACCTGAATGGGATTATAACTTAAAACCAGTACAAGTTAGTGATAGAGTTTGGTGTTTCTTTGGTGCTTTAGAAATGCCAACAAAAGAGAATGCAGGAGACATGTCAAATAGCTGTTATATCAAAGGTGATGATAGCTGGATAACATGGGATACAGGTCCTTCTGCTATATTTGCTAAACAAGCTTATGCAAAGATGAAAGAAATTGCTGATCTTCCTGTTAAAACTGTTATAGTGAGTCATGAGCATGATGATCACTGGTTAGGAAATAGTTACTATAAAGAAGTTCATGGTGCTAAAATCATAGGTCCAGAATCTGTAAATGTTAATTACCATAAAGGTGATCAAACAAGAATGATTAAAACTTTATACCAAGATGCTATTAGAGGAACTGAATTAGTTCCAGTAGATGAATCATTTGAAGAGACTACAGAGTTTGAAATTCATGGTGTAAATATGGAATATGTGAAAGTTGGTTATGCACATTCTGAAGAAGATTGGTTCTTATATTTACCAGATGATAAAGTTGTTCTAGTTGGTGACGTTGTTATGAATGGTAGAATTACTTCAAACAGAGATGGTATAGTAATTGGACAATTAAATGCACTAAAAGCGATAAAAGCTAGAGATTGGAACCATTTAGTTCCAGGACATGGTTTTGTTACTGATAAGACAGCTGCAGATGAAGCTGTTCAGTATTTTACTTATATTAAAGATAGAGTATTAGAGGGTATTGATGATGAAGTTCATCCTGATGATATTACAAAAGCAGTAACCCTTGAAGAATTTAGAAATAAAGATCTATACTATCTTCTTAGTCCCGGAAATGTATTTAGAGCTTATGAAGAGCTAGAGATGTATGATGGTGATGAAGACGAGGAAGAAGACGAAGAAGAAGAAAAAGAAGAGGCATAATTATCTCTAATGAAGATGATGAAACTTTTTTTTATATTGATCGCTATTTTTACTCTGAGTAGTGCTGATAGCATCAATATTGATAAACTTCTCAGCGAAGCAAAAAAATCACATAAGCATGTGTTGATTTTTTTGCATAAGCCTCACTGTAGTTACTGTGAAAACATGATTGAATTTACACTTCCTGATAAGAAAATAACAAAAAAAATCAAAAAAAACTTTATTTTTGTTGATATAGATATATCTGATTCTGAACAAGTTATATTTGATGACTTTAATGGTAGTAAGCATGAATTTGCAAAATCTTTAGGCTTTGACTTTTACCCAAGTTCTGTATTTGTAGATGAAGAGGAAGAGGTAGTTTATGGTCAAGCAGGATACAAAGATGAAGATCAGTTCTTAAAAACTTTACGTTTTGTTGAGAGCCGTGCTTATACAGATATGGGTATAGATGATTTTAAATAAAGAGAGTAATTCAAGATGCTATTAGATCAAGTTGGAAAAGTGCAAGAGCTATTTTATTCTACTGATAGTGGTAGGGTAAATACAACTGAGTTGGTTTTTGATGAGAAGGGTGTTGTAAATGATAAATATTATAATAAAAATATACAAAGATCAGTTTTAATAACCTCATATGATAGTTATAAGCTGGCTAAATACCATGGTATAGATGCACCATATAGCACATTAGGTGAGAATATACTAATTGATTATAATCCTTATCATTTAAAACCTGGTGCAAGATTATCAATTGGTGATCTTTTGTTAGAAATTAGTCAAAATTGTACCTTATGTAAAAGTTTAGCAAAAATAGATGCTAAATTACCAAAAATACTTAAAGATGATAGAGGTATTTTTGCAAAAGTTGTGAATAGTGGAACTATTCATAAAAATGATACAATTTATCTTTTAAAATCTTAAAAATCTACAATAAATACACAATTTTTGTTTAATATTAGTCTGTACTATAAGAATAGACATTAATATAAGGAATAAAAATGAATAGAAGAAAATTTTTCGGAATAAGTGCAGTAGCAGTAGCAGCACTTATGGTACCAACAGCAGGTTTAAGAGCGATAGATTTTAGAGCAGAAAAACCAAAAGCATGGGATGCAGAGCACTCTCCTGAGGCAATTAAAGCATTATACGGAGATGGTAAATTAGAAACGACTGATAAAATTAAATTTACAGCACCAAAACTTGCTGAAAATGGTGGATCAATTCCAATTAATATCAAGACTAAATTGGATCTAGAGAGTATTGCGCTTTTTCAAGATGCAAACCCAAGAAGTTTAACAACTGTATTTACAGTACCAGAAGGTGCAATCATCAATTATGATTTTAGAATCAAGATGAGAAAAACTGCTGTAGTTACAATCGTAGCAAAAGGTAGAGATGGTAAATTATATACTACAGCTAAAGAGATAGATGTTTCAATTGGTGGTTGTGGAGGTTGATACTTCCCGCCCAAGCAACAAAAAATAAAATAAAATAAAAAGGTAAAAAAATGGCAAAAATGAAGATTAAAGCAAAAGCAAAAGGCGATATTGTAAAAGTAAAAGCAATGTTTACAAGTTTGATGGCGGATAAAGAAGAAGCAGAAAAAAAGAAAATTAAATCAGAGTATATTACTCAAATAGTTGCAAAACATAATGATAAAGTAGTTTTTGAAGTATCTACAAGTGGTTTTATGGCTGAAAATCCTCTTTTTAAGTTTCAATTTAAAGGTGGAAAAAAAGGTGAAAAGTTAGAAATGACTACAACTGATAATCATGGAAAAACTAAAACAGGCTCGAAAAAAATTAAATAAAGACTAAATAACAAAATTAAAAAGTTTTATGATACATCTTACTATAATAAAAAAATATTATAGTAAGATATTATTTTTTATTATAGTTTAGAAATTTTTAAATAAATTTTTGATATAATATTATTTTATACGTAAGTTAAAAAAATAAGAAGTAAGAACACAGCTTTATGCAGTGTAGAGTTGGTTTAAAATAAACTTAAAAATATTTAAGATTTTGCTAAAAAATGGTTTATGAAAAAGAAACTAAAATGGTAAAACTTTGCAGATAATTACAATTAAGGAAGAAAAATGAATTCAATCATAAAAGGATTGGTTATAACACTATTGCTTATAACTGGTGTTACAGCAAGTGCAGCAGATGTCCAGATATATACAACAGATAATTCAAAAGGTAAAATTACTGGAGATACAATTGAGAAAGCTTTTGCAGATGCAGGATTCTCAATCTCAGGAAATAATGATATGAATGTTGCATTTAATTCAAAGTTTAAAAAAACAAATCATAAGATGTATCATCTTTTTACAGTTTATAAAAAAGAATTTGTTTTAGAATTAATTAAAGTTACTCCAAAATCTGCATTGTTTGCGCCATTAAGTATGTCATTTTATATGGACAAAGGTTCAAATGATATATCTGTATCATCTTTATCATTAGATGGTATGGCAAAAATTACTGGTGTACCTGCTACGAATAAACATTTAATTGAATATAGCAAACTTGTTAAAGATACACTTGCTAAAGCATTACCTAATGGACACTTTGAAAAAATAGAAAAAAATGTATTAAAAGCAGAAGGTGATTTAGTAACAAAATTTTCTTTTGAAATGGAAGGTGAAGAGTCTATAGAAGATGAGTTAGAAGGTATTCAAGAAGAATTAGAAGGTTCACTTGAGACAGTTGGATTTGTAATCGCAGGATATAATAAACTTGGCGATGAATTTAAAGAATCTGGATATGATAAATATGACTTTTTTGATGCATACTCTATTTGTAAATTACCAGTTATTTTTGAAGTATCAAAAACACATCCTGAAGCTGGCGCATTTGCTCCGTGTACTTTTTATATGTATAAAGAAAAAGGCTCAAATGATGTAAGTATGGCATACCCATCAGTACATAACTGGGTAAGTTCTTTAGCAATTGAAGATAAACCATCTAAAAAAGTGCTATTGGATGCAGAGAAACTTATGATAGATGTAGTCAACGAAGCAACAGAATAATAAAAAGGCATCCAGATGGATAAATCAAGAAGAAAAGCCTTACAATTTTCTGGTATTGTTGCAGCAACAGCTGCAACAAGTGTATATGGTTCAACAAGCAACAAAGAGTCTACTAAAAGTAAAGATACTTATAAAGCACCTATTGCAGAGACAAAAAAACCCAGGGTAGTTGTAGTTGGTGGTGGTTGGTCTGGACTTTCTATTGCAAAATATACAAAGATATTTGCTCCAAACTCAGATGTGATCTTGGTTGAGCAAAGACATGAATTTATATCATGTCCTATGAGCAATTTATGGCTAGTAGATAAGGTAAAGCTGGAGTATTTAACTCATGATTATCTTCAAGCTGCAAGAGAAAATAATTATACGTACTTTCATGCTACTGCAATTGGACTTGATAGAAAAAAGCGTATCTTAGAAACAAGTAATGGTGATATTAAATTTGATTATTTGGTTTTTGCACCAGGTATTGATTATGATTATTCACGATGGACAAAAGATATTGCATTTGAGACAAGACTTAGACAAGAGTATCCAGCAGGCTTTATACCCGGTTCTGAACATATTAGTTTAAAAAATAAAATTCAAAACTTTAAAGGTGGTAATTTTATTTTGACAGTTCCAAGTGGAAACTATAGATGTCTTCCTGCACCTTATGAAAGAGCCTGTATTATTGCAGACTATTTTAAACAAAAAAAACTCAAAGCCAAAGTTATATTGCTAGATGAAAATAATACTATAACTATTAAGAAAAAAGGCTTTCAATCTGCATTTGATAAGCTTTATAGTGATTATATTGAGTATCTTCCTAATACTAAAATCAATAATATTGATCTAGACAATAAAATAGTTGAAACAGATTTTGATGAAATTAGTTTTGAAGATGCTGCCTTTTATCCACATGTAAGAGGTGCAAAGATTTTAGAGAGAGCTGGAGTTGCAAAAGATGCTAAGAATATGTTGGAGGGAGACATAAATCCATTAACATATGAAGTAAATGGAGAAAAAAATATCTTTGTTACAGGTGATTCAAGACCTATGGGCTTTTCGAAGTCAGGTAATACTTCAAACTCTGAAGGTCATTTTGTAGCAAAATTAATTGCTCAAAAGATAAATAAAACAGAAAAAGTAAAATGGCAATCGCCAACTACAACATGTTTTTCTGTTGTTTCAATAGCTCCTGAAAGAGCTATATATATTTATAGTCAATATGCTTATAATAAAGCTGATGCTTCATTTAGTTTTGATTCAACATCTGATAGTGAAAATTGGGTTAAAGATGGAGCTACAAATTCAGACTCAGTCTATCGTTGGGCATCAGCACTATATACTGATATGTTTACAAATAAATAAGGATATATATGAAGTTTTTAAAAGCTATTTTTACATTTATTGGATTTATTGTAGTTCTTGGATTTCTTTTAGCATTTGTTAAATATGATCTAGGAGATAAGATGAGTAAAGCATCGAAACTAGATCCAAAAGCAATGGGCGCATATATGAATATGTTTGATGCGGTACTTACTACAGGTCGCTCTACAGAGGCGATGATAAGAAAAGTTAAAATTGATCCAGATGTTTCTACTGAAGATGTAATCGAATCGATGAAAAGTATAGCTACAGATGCAAATATGCTTCAAGTCGGTGATTCAAAAATGCAAATTAATAGTAGTATTAAAGATGGTGGTAAGAGATATATCAGAATTCTCCATTATTGTAGCCCTGCTATCGCTCAACAATTTATAGACTATACAGAAGCATTTGGTGCATTTATGCCTTGTAGAATTTTAATTGTTGAAGATGATAATGGTGATAGATGGTTGTATACTATGGCGATGGAACTTATGTTATTTGGTGGGCATACATTACCCCCTGAAATGATGAAGAAGGCTGAACATGTTAGAGATACGATGTATAACATGATGGATTTAGGCGCAAAAGGTGACTTCTAAAATAAATTTTAGAAGTTTGATTAGAAAAAATTGATCATCTATTTATTTATGATGGTTTAAGATTTTTGTATATATAATTAAATATAAATTTGGTTAAAGGTTTAAAATGAAAAAGATTCTTCTTACTGTATTGTTTGCAAGTGTTAGTTTAATAGCGGCGGATAGTGTGCCAGCAAAAAAGACAGGTGCTTTTTTACCAATAGATGGTGCAGCACTTTATAATAAAAACTGTGCAGTATGTCATGGTGAAGATGGTACAAAACTTCCTAGTGAGAACGCATCTACATTGGCTGGTAGAGATCCAGTGCGATTGGCACTAAGAATAAGAGCATATAGAGATCAAGATAGTAGAGTGGGAACTTTTACAATGCATAAAACTAGTCGTGTAATGTATGATCAAACTTCAAAGCTTTCTGATAAACAAATTAGTGCTTTGGCTAGATATATTAGTGGATTATATGTCGATTAAAATAATATAGAGTAGATATGATTTTATTCCCTCGATAATTTTATCGAGGGAATAATTTAACACGAAGGGACATTGCCACTATCATTTGCATATTCGTATGAAAATTGATAAATGTCATTAATCCATTTTTCTTTAAAATTCTTTACATTAGGACATATGTTTTGTGTCTCTTTTATAAAATTTCCACTCTCTTGAATTTCTTTCCACTCTTTTTGAGTATGTTTAGATGCAAACTTTGCACCATTTAATCCACAAGCTTTTTTTAGTTTTTTAAGATATAGTTTTTGACCTTTTGCAACATTTCCTTTTTTAAGAGCTACTTTTGCACTTTCAACAGAAGCTGCTGCCAATGCAATATCTCCAATAGACTGTGCTTTTGTTGTTTCAACATTTTCAACTGCTTGTTTTATATTTCCAATAGCAAGAACATTTGCCACTTTTTCACTACCATTTAGTTTTCCAATCTCTGTTTTTAAAATTTCTTTGGCAGCTACTGTAGAAGCTTCTGTTTTTGCAATTTCTACTTTTGCTGTTGATTGTGCAACCACAACTGCAGCATTTGCTTTGACTTCATCAAGACTTTTTTCTTTAACTGGTGTAGTAGCTACACTTTTAACAGATTTTGTAATTTGTGTAGCAGCAATTGCTTTTGCTTCATTGGTAGCTTTTACAGAAGTAATAATTTTTTGTGTGGTATTAATTTGAGCCTGCTGAGTTATTTTAGTAATTTCTTGAGTTGAAATTGGTTTTATAGGTTCTATAGGAGAAACAGCCTTTGCTATTTCTGTCGCTGATATAGCTCTTGCTACTTCAATAGCGGCAACAGATTTAGCAATCTCCACTGCAGATACTGCTTTGGCAACTTTTATTGCTTGTTCTGGATATGGTAAATTTGTTGGAGCAATAACTTTTGCAATTTCAACTTTTTTTACTGAGTTTGCTATATCTTCAACTGCTTTTGCTTTTGCAATTTCTACTGATGCTACGGACTCGGCAATATCACCAGTTGCTTTTGCTTTTGCTAACTCTATATGTTCATTTGGATTATCACTATTAGTAGGTATATTTCGTTTTGCACTTTCTACTGAGGCAACAGAGTGTGCTATTTCTCCAGCAGAAATAGATTTTGCAATTTCAACAGCAGCAACAGATTTTGCAATATCACTGATAGCGGTTGTTTCTACAACAGCTACAGTAGCTTTTCCTTGTATATCGTGATTGGCACCTTTAGCTCGTAAAATTTCTACTTCTTTTACGTTAGCTTTCATAGTCTCAACCGTCTTTGCACGAGCTTTATCTACATTTTCAACGGATTGAATGATTTTTTCTTTAGATTCATTTTTAGCAAGTTCTAATGCTGTAGGTGTTTTAACTATAGATATAGTCTTATTTACAATAGTAGATTCTGTTTTAAGTTTTTCTGAAGTTATCTCTTTAACTATTTTTTGTGGTTCGTCTTTTTTATCAACTTGTTGAATTTCTTGTTTTTTAACTATAGACATAGTTTTATTTACAACAGTAGGTTCTGTCTTAAGTTTTTCAGAAGTTACCTCTTTGACTATTTTTTGTGGTTCATCTTTTTTATGAACTTGTTGAATTTCTTGTTTTTCAACTTTAGATTCATCTTTCTTTTCACATCCATAAGTAAATAGTAAAGTTGAGACAAGTATCGAAGAAGTAAGCATTTTGGTCATCATGTGTCCTTTTAGAGTTATTTGTTTTTATTATACTAAATTTTTCTGTATTTATATTTAAGTCGTGATTAAAAAAAATTAAAAAATTGACGATACTAGTTGTTAGAATATAGGGCACCTCTAAAAACCTCCTCACACCAACACTAAACTGAAGAAATGGTAAAATAAGAGAAAAAGAGTGAGAGATGCCAGGACTATTCGACTACGAGAATCAACTAGAAAAGATAAATGCTCATCAACCACCATTAAATAAACTCGATAAAGTAATAAACTGGGAAATGTTTAGAGAGTCTATAGAGAAAGCTTTATATAAAGAGCCAAAAGGCTTAGGAGGAAGACCTGTCTACGACAGAGTTATGATGTTTAAAATACTCATACTACAACGCTACTACAATCTTTCAGATGAACAAACAGAGTTCCAAATAAAGGATAGGTTATCGTTTATGCAGTTTCTGGGATTGCAGATAGGGGATAATGTGCCTGATCAAAAAACAATATGGCTTTTTAAAGAACAGCTCAAAGAGAAAGATCTTTCACAAATACTCTTTGATACTTTTACAGGTCAACTTATGTCACATGGTATCGTTGCTAAAGAAGGAAGCATCATAGATGCATCCTTCGTGGATGTACCAAGACAAAGAAACACAAGAGAAGAAAATGCTGATATCAAGAAATATGCGATTCCTTTAGAGTTTGGTAAGAAC
>JADGDK010000102.1 GCA_016744895.1 Campylobacterales bacterium
CAACTAAATCCTCTTGCAGCTAAACGTCCTGAAGGTTATGGTCTGTTTAACAACATCACACACTTAAAACATATAGGAGCGCACTAATGATTGAACATGCACAAAACATAAACAATGCAATAGTCAGTATGGACGTTGCGCTTCCAGGCGTTGTCTGGGGTTGGATGATTACACTTAACATGTGGGCAAAGAGTATTGCTACAGGTGTAATTTTAGTTGGTGCTTATCTGTTAGCACGCTACGGTAAAGATAACAAAGACTTAAAAGGTCTAAAAAATATTATCCCTATTATCGCTTTTGTATTCTTGCATATCTTTTTACTATTTACTCTTTTAGATTTACATCAGCCTTTTAGAATGGTTAATATCTTTTTCCATCCACATTTTACATCTGCAATTACAGTAGGTGCGTGGCTTGCAACAGCACTTACCGGTGTGATCGTTTTTATGACGTATCTTGTTATGTTTAAAAATGAAACGGGTCTACTTTATGACAAAATGATGAAAATTGCAACTGTTTTAGCGATACCTGTAACACTTTATACTGCAGTAATTATGGGACAAGCAAGTGCAAGAGAACTTTGGCAAACACCTGCTGAACTTCTTCAAATGGCATTAGCAGCATTTTTAGTGGGTGCGGCGACATTGAGCTTTTTTAGTGATAGATGGAGCAAAAATGCAAAACGTGACTTAGGTATTATTATGGCATCAAGTGCATTTTTAATGTTTACAGTTTATATGGGTGAGTATTTCTTATCATGGAAACTCACTGAAGCTGAAGCAACAATGGCTTATGTACACTCTGGTGGTGAATATAACTTACTATTTTGGTTGGGTCAAATCGCCATCTTTGCAACATTTGCTTTAGCATTTATGTCCACGAGAACTAGTTCTGACGGCTTACTAAAGCTTGCAGCTATTATCTCAATAATCGGTCTTTACATGGCAAAACATGTATGGCTGATCAT
Source organism: Campylobacterales bacterium (assembly GCA_016744895.1). Classification (GTDB taxonomy): domain Bacteria; phylum Campylobacterota; class Campylobacteria; order Campylobacterales; family QNZT01; genus SZUA-1433. Next base: position 968 of record JADGDK010000102.1, read on the forward strand.
ACCACAATTATTACCATTAAGTTAAGGGGAACGGAATATGTTTTTAGAAAGTAGAAGAAAATTTTTAAAAGGTTCGGCTTATAGTGTCGCAGGAGCAACTGTTGCTGCTGGCGTATTTAGTAATGTTGTAGCCGAAGAACTTGAAGCAACTTCAAAATTCACACCAACTCCTTCAACTCTTGATTTTTATCCACCGGTTGAAGAATGGGATAGTTTTAAAGAACTTGATGGAGCAGATTGGAAAAGAGGTGGTACTGGCAGAAATGGAGTACAATCAGAAGATAATGAAGATGGTATCCAAGTTAATGACTATACAATCGTACCAACTGCATGTTCAAACTGTGAAGCAGGATGTGGACTTACAGCTTGGGTTGATAAAAAAACATTAACTGTTAAAAAGTATATGGGTAATCCACTCCATACTGCAAGCCGTGGTAGAAACTGTGCTAAAGGTTACGGTACCATGAGTCAAATGTATGATCCAGATCGTATCCCTTTCCCTATTAAAAGAGCACCAGGAAGTAAAAGAGGTGATGGTAAGTGGATTAGAATCACTTGGGATCAAGCGATGCAAGAGATTGGTAAAAAGATTAACGATACGCTAAAAACTGGCGATGAAATGTCTAAAAAACTGATCCAATATCAAGTTGGTCGTCCAAATGAAAATGGTTTTGGACATCGTATTCCTCACTCAATGGGGCTAGATGGTTATAACTCGCATACAAACATCTGTTCTGGTGGAGCACGTCAAGGTACAATTCAGACATTTAATGATGATAGAAACTCACCAGATTGGGCAAATGCAAAACTGATACTTTTACAATCTTCTCATGCAGCTGATGCAGGTCACTACTTCCAACAATCAGCAGGCTTAATTGCTGATGCGAAGAAAAAAGGTGCAAAAATGGTCGTAATCGACCCAAGACTAAGTAACTCAGCAGGTATTGCAGATCTTTGGATCTCTCCATGGCCTGGAACTGAAGCAGCACTTTATCTTCATATGGCGAACAGAGTTTTAAATGAAACTGAGATGAATGGTAAAGATTTACTAGATCATAAATTTATGAAAGAGTGGGTCAACTGGGATCGTCTTATGGCTGACAAAACTCACTTAAATAGAATGGTTGAGTATGGCTACATCAAAGCATTACCAAAAGATGATAGTTATGAATCATTTGTAGAACTTTTAAAAGAGTTTTATGCACCATATACAAAAGAGTTTACAGTAGCAGAATGTAAACTTCAAGGTCAAGAAGACAAACTTGATGAACTTTTTGAAATGTTTATAGAAGCTGGACCAAAAGTTGCAACTTATATGTGGAGAGCTGGTGCAATTGGTCACAGAGGTGGCTGGATGAATGTTAGAACTGCATTCTTTGCACTCTCACTTCGTGGCGCTATGGCTGGAGATATTGGTGGCGTAGGTATGCACCACTGGCATAAGATATCTATCGGTAGAAAAGGCGATAAAGCAACTGAAGCTGGTAAAAAACCACCAAAAGTTGATGTATGGAATGAACTTATCTGGCCACCAGAATGGCCTCTTTGTACATATGAGATGAGCTTTGTACTTCCCCATCTATTAGCTGATACCGAATGGCAAGAGAAGTGGACTAAAAAAGGGCTAAATGTTCCTAAAAAAATAGCACTTTATATCCCTAGAATGTACAATCCTGTTTGGATTAATCCTGATGGATTTAGATGGATTGATGTTTTAAAAGATGAAGAAAAAGTAGAGATGAGTGTAAATCCATCTCCAACATGGTCTGAGACAAACTGGTTTTGTGATTATGTGCTTCCTGTTGGTTTAGCCGGCGAGAGACACGATCAACAATCAGAGCCTAGTAAACCTGAGAAATGGACGGCATTTAGACAACCTGCACTTCGTGTAGCGTTAGAAAAAATGGGTTGGCAACCAAAAGATCCAACGCGTGCCACTCTAGAAGCACATATGAAATCTGGACTTGGTGAGATTTGGGAAGAAAATGAATTTTTTATGAATCTTCTTCACACGTATGCAGATCCAGATGGAAGCTTAGGTGTTAGAAAATACTGGGCAAGTAAAAAAGATCCTAGTCGTCCATGTACGATTAGTGAATATTATGATGCTGGATTTAGTCTACTTCCAGGGCTAAGCGCTGCGGCACATCAAAAATATCCAAAGAGTGAATTTCCATGTTATGAGTACATGAGAGATCATGGAGCTTGGACTGAAGCAACAGATATCTATAGACCACAAGAGAAAGAACTTAAGATTGATAAAGTGAAAAAAACCATTACTTCTCATGGTCATACTTACGAAGCAGATCATATCAAACAAGATGAGTTTGGTACACTTTGGACAGATAGTCATGGCAGAAAGAAATCAATTGGTGTTGAAATAGATGGTAAATTCCACGAAGGTTTCGCAACTCCAAGTAAAAAAATGGATCTCTACTGTGATTGGCTTGCGAATGATTGGAAATGGCCAGAATATGCACTTCCTTTCTATCCAAGAAATTCACAAGAGAGAGCAAAAATGCCTCAACTTGTAACACAAGTACATCACGATCACATGAAAGCAGAAAATGAGTTTGCACTAAATACAGTATTTAGATTGTCTTACAATATTCATACAAGAAGTGTGAACTCTAAACACTTGATGGAAATCAGTCAAAACCACAATCCAGTATGGATTTACACAGGTGATGCTGAAAAACTTGGTATCAAAAGAGGTGATGCGATAAAAGTAAGAATCGTTGATACTGTAAGTGGGCTTGATAGTGGTTACTTTATTGGTATGGCAGTACCAACAGAGGCAACAAGACCAGGTGTTTTAGCCAATTCTCACCATGCAGGTCGTTGGAAACTTAAAAATGCTGTATCAATTCCAGGCTTTGAACATGAGCTAGGTGTTATGGGTGTAGGTGCTCCACTTTACAGCATCACAGATGATGGTAAAGAGGCAACAATGACGGCAAAAGGTGGGATTGAGCCTATCAAGAAACCTTGGCAATTCCCTGAATATAACAAAGATACAGATAATATCTGGTGGGATGGACTTACAGGTGCGTGGCAAAATGCAGTAGCACCAGCACATCCAGATCCAATCTCTGGTCACCATGCATGGCATCAAAAAGTTATCATTGAAAAAGCAGGTGAAGGTGAAAAAATAGGTGATCTATATGTCAACTATGAAAACAACTTCAAAACATTCCAATCATGGAGAGACGATTTAACACGTCCACTTGATGAAAATGACACACAAAGAAGACCATGGTGGATTAAGCGTCCAGCTGTACCACTTTCTAAAAAAGCTTACTCTGTAAATATTAAAAAATCGTAAGTTAGCTACAATATATGGGGAGATTATATCTCCCCAAAAAATCCAATCAAGGTATAATAATGAACGACAGATTAGTCGAATGTAAAAATAGAGAATTCCTTTATGCACTTTACTCTAGAATTTTTCTTCTTGAAGCTGATACAGAGCTTCTCAAAACCATAGCAAAAAAAGATATAAAAGAGTTCTTTCCTAACTTACAAAATTGGGAACCTTATCAAAAACTCACATCTAAAGAGTTAATTGACAACCATTTAAACATAGACTTTACAGATGTTTCACTACTTCATTTAACACCTTATGAGTCATTTTATACAAGAGAAGATGCACAAATTGAGAGTGGTGGAGATAATCCTATATATAAATTTTATGAAGAATTCAATTTTGTAGTAGAAAAAGATAAAGCAAGAGTTGTTTCTCCTGATCATATTGCAATAGAGATGGAATTTATGTATATGCTGATAAATGCTGAAGCAAAAGCTTTAGACAATAGTGACTATAAAGCTGCTGATGAATATAAAATGATTCAAATAGAATTTATGGAAAAACATATACTGAAGTTTGCGCCTCTGTATCTTATCAATGTTAAAAATGAAGCACAAACACCTTTTTACCATGATGCAGCAGAAACCAGCTTAGAATTTTTATTAAGTGACTACCAATATTTGAAGGCAACATGAGTAAACTTCAAATAGAGCTTGGTAACTGCGTCAAAGTTTTTAGTAAAAATTCATCATGTAGTAAGTGTGCTGATATATGCCCAGAAAAAGCTATAATTTATAATAACAATATTCTACAGGTTTTGCCAGAGTGTACTGATTGTGGTTTATGTTTAGGGGTATGTCCAACTGAAGCTATTTCACTAAAAGACTTTGATCTTTTGGAATTTGTATTTGGTTTTTTAGAATTAGAGAGCGGTATTATAAAATGCCAAAATAATATTCCATGTACAGGCATACTACATGCAGAACATCTAATATCACTTGCTCTTTTAAAAGAGCAGCAAATTGAATTAGAGTGTTGTGAAATATGTCATCAAGAGAGTCATAAAAAAGTAGAAGAGGCAAACTTTTTTCTTCAAAAGCTAGATACTCACAAACATATAAATATTAGTTTAGTATCTATACAAGAAATTGAAGAAGTACAGATAGATAATAGAAGAGATTTCTTAAAAAGGCTCAGCCTTAAAGGTGCTATCAAAAGTAAAGTAGAGTTTGACCAAGAAGTCCAAGCACAAGAGATAAAAACGCTAAGTTCTCAAGATAGTACAAATATACGTAAAAAAGAACTTCCAAATAGAAGAAAACTACTTTACATGGCACTGAAGCGTGTTGATAAAGTTGCAGAATATGAGCTTATAAATGAAGAGAAACTATCATTTATCTCTCAAAAATCCATCAATGATAGTTGTGATAACTGCTCTATTTGCTATAGATTATGTCCAACAGGAGCACTCCAAAGCAATAAAAGAGGTTCTAAAATTGAGTTTGATACACTTGCTTGTGTAAAATGTCACCTCTGTCATGATGTATGTGAACCAAATGCAATACAACTACAACAATTTAGCACCAAAAGCCTTTTTGAACCAACAATAAAAGAGTTAATTAAATTTGATGTTATCAGATGTAATGATTGTGGTAACTTTTTCACCTATCAAGGCGGTGAACCTACATGTTATAGATGTAAATTAGAAGAGGAGGAGGCAAAAGATCTATGGGGTATCCAGTAGAAATAATAGGAAAAGATACAGATTTGTATGCTTATGTTGGAATAAATGCCATTGAAGACACACATGCAGAGACGTTCAATAAATATCTTATGGAAAAAGACTTTGATGCTAAAATGATGCCTTTAAATATACGACAAGATGATATTGGCTTTTTTATACACGGATTTAAAGATTCAAAAATTAAAGAAGGCTATTTTTCAAAAGAGTATTGGCATACACTCTATGAACTTTTAGAAGATATGAGTGACGAAGTAAAAATTTGTGGGATGAGTGATACTATAAAAGTAATAGAAAAAAGAAATATAGGTGATCTGTACTACGGGAAAGCATGTGCAGCGTGCATTGAAGATAATAAAGTTATTGCTATTTATGGAAACAGTCCAACAGCAAAAAGTTTTCTTTATAACCTTGAACAAAAATCTCCTAAATTGGTAATATTAGCTGATATGATTGTAGAAAATTGTCTTGAAATGAATAAAATTGTCTCTGATAATATAGCTACGGATATACAAAGAGTTGAAGTAGATAAATTAGAAGCAGATATTATATATGATAGCATAAAAGAAACAATAAAAATTGGTAATAAAACATTAAATTATGAAGATATATTAGAAAAAATAGCACAAATAAAAACGAAAGAGTGGACAGAAAATGGCTGAAAAATTTGAGGATTTTAGAGAAGAATTTAATGAAATGATGGACAAAGTAATGTCCTGTGAAACTGATGAGTGCAGTGACGATGAACAATTATCTGATGATGATTATCCCGATTACATTATGGAATTAAAAACAAAAATGTTATCTCCTGCTAGATGTGGTATCTATTTCTCAAAAAAAGATTTGAGAAATATTGCTAAAGAGTGTGGAGAAAATATCTCTCTTAAACAAAGAGATCGTATGATGGATGACCTTTTAAGAAGTATTTTTGACCTTGAAGAGATGGAGCGTACGTTTGATGTAATAAGAGGCTATATTGACCTTAGAATTACTTATTATGATGAATTAAGCAATGCGTATAATACGAGTAAAGCATTTTTTGATACGTATAAACCAAAAGCATTGGCATTGAGAAAATCATTAGATAGAATTATCAAAGAGAGTAACGGACATGTATTAAAGATGTGATAGAAATGCCAAGGCATCTTCTATCTGATTTTCATCAAATACTTTTATACCATTTTTTTCCAAAAGTTTAACCGTCACGCCAACTCCTTCAATAAGTGTAGAAGTAAAACTACCATCATAAACAAACTTATTTGAACACGAAGGACTTTTTGATTTTAAAATTGCTACTTTTATACCATGTGTATTAGCAAGATTTAAAGTATTTGCAGCTCCATTGTTAAATTCATCTGTTACATCAATACCCTTATCATTCAACACACTTCCATCAATTTGAATTTCGCTAGGAGCACGCGGTATTGGCAATCCACCATCTACTTCTGGGCAACATGCTATCAATTCATAATTATCTAACAAATTTAAATTATAATTTTTAACCTTAGCATCAAATCGAACACGATTACCAAGCAGACATGAACTAATAAGAATCTTATTATTAAAAGGAATATTCAATCTTTCTAGCCAAACACATAGCAAAACCTTTTTCATAATAAGCAGCTTCATTTATAAATAACCCATATAAGCTCTCACTGCCCTCATAAACTATTATTTGTCCTTCAAAGGATAAAAACATTGGGTCACCACTCTGTATCAATTTAAAATCATTGTCTTGTCTCTGTGGATGAATCATGGCAATAATCTCACCATCATTATCTCTAGGAAAATCAACCAAAGTAACATGATCATAAACATTCACTGTTCTATTTGTATCACTAGGATTCTCTAAAAAATCAAGTAATTTATATACAATTTCTTCAGTCTGTTTATAAATATCAGAACGAAGCACTCCTTGAGGAATCGCACCAACTTCAATAGCAAAACCATCAGCCCCTAAAGAGTCAACAAAAGCACCTTCTTCATCACCCTGCCAACGATAAATTTTTAAATCTGGAAATTCTTCAGATAAATAAGAAGCAGCAAGCCATGTTAGTTCATTTTGATTGCTAATGACTAGTGAAATACCCATATTTGAGGTAGTAGTATGTAGATCAACTACAAAGTCTGCATTCTCTTGGTGATTATCTTTTGGTCCAATCAGTGTATTTAAATGATGAGCCAATTTTGCTTCATGGGAATCAGCATTTTTAGATAAAATAGATAGACTACATGATCGATTTAAATCCCTATCGATATAACGTCTAACCTCTTTAAAAGCTTTTTGATTTGCAAAAATAATGTTTGTATTAAATCCTCTTCTTTGTACCATATTAGGATTTTTTAACCAATACTTAGCAAGATAAACCCCTGTAAACTCATTACCATGAGTACCGCCAACAATTACAACATTTTTAATCAGATTCTTATACATAAAAGGATTATGGCATAAGGCATATAAAAGGGGAGTATAAAATAAATAAAAAGAAGGAGATATGTAAAGGTAAGGTAAAAATAACAACGATCCGGCAGCGACCTACATTCCCACAACAGTAAGCTGCAGTATTATCGGCGATGAGGGTCTTAGCTTCTTGGTTCGAAATGGAGCAAGGCGTTTCCCCCTCTCTAGAGCCACCAGAATCGTTGAGAGAAAGCAAGTATGCTTGCACTCTATCAACGATTGTTGTATTTAGAGAAAGTTAATATGTTAATTGTCTGTCATCTATTATGACAATTTGTTTTGGTTATTCCTATTAAAGTATTTCATTTAATAAGGAAGTGACGCGCTTATTGAATTAAAATAAGCCAAACGATCTATTAGTACTGGTCAGCTAAAGGGCTTACACCCATTACACACCCAGCCTATCAAC
>JADGDK010000103.1 GCA_016744895.1 Campylobacterales bacterium
TTCTATAGGTTTACTTCCATCTGCTTCTGTTGGTGGCGTAGTAGGGCTTTATGAACCAATTCATGGATCAGCACCAGATATTACAGGGCAGGGGATTGCAAACCCAATTGCAACTATTGCTAGTGCTTCAATGATGCTTCGTTTTGCACTAGGTGAGTCTAAAGCTGCTGATAAAATAGATAATGCAATTGATCAAGTGCTTAAAAAAGGATATCGTACAAAAGATATATCTTCTTTTGGAGCACAAGAAGTTTGTAGTACTACAGAAATCGGTTCAATTATCGCTGATTATGCTTCAAAGTAATTTGCTATGAGTACTATAACATTAGCAAGAATTTATGAGAGACAAGGTTATATTGCAGATGCTATTGCTATATACTCTCAACTTTTAAAAGATGAACCACAAAATAGTACTCTTCAAAAAGCACTTCAAAGATTAAAAGGTAAAAATATGCAAAAAGTTGCCTTTTTTACTGCAATGAATAAAAAAGATCAATTTCGTGAATTTGAGAAATGGTTGGTAAAGCCATGGAATTAAAAGAGTTAATACTCTCTACTTTAGAAGAGTTAGATCTGAAAATTGAAGAAGATGGCTACAAAGAAAAAGCTGCACTTCAAGTTTCAAAAATAAATACTTCTAGTGATGAAAAGGAGTTTTTACTCCATACTAAAGAGCGTTTAGAAGTTTTATTTGATGGATTAAATTCTGATGAAAACCAAAAGGTTGAAGCTAAATTAAACTTGGTTATCAATTTTTTACAATTTTATCTTACACAAGTTGATGAACGCTTAACTAAAGTAAATGACTAAGCCAAAAATTGGACTTGCATTATCGGGTGGAGGATCAAGATGCATTGCGCAACTTGGTGCTATCCACTATCTTGAAGAAAAAGGTGTTGAGATATCATCTATCTCTGGTTCAAGTGGTGGAGCAATTGTTGCCGGTTTATATGCTCGTGGTATGCGTGCAGAAGAAATTTATACTACACTCAAAGAGATCAATTTTAAATCACATTTAAAATACAATATTAGAAATGGTTCACTTCACCATCTTGAATCTGCAATTATCTATTTTCAAAGAATGTTTGGAAAGATAGATATAAAAGATTTAAAAATACCCTATTTTTGTACAGTTGTTAATTATGAAAATGGAGAAGTTGAATATAAAACTGAAGGTGATCTTGTAACATGTATGTTAGCATCTTCTGCTTTGGTTCCCTTTTTTGCTCCCGTACATTATCAAAATAAAGTTTATGTTGATGGTGGATTTTGCGATAACTTACCGTCTCATCCACTAAAAGGAAGCTGTGATTATATTATAGGTATCAATGTCAACCCATTTTTTACCCGTATACGCGACTCATTTAAAGGACATATCAGCCGAAGTATCTTTATCATGCTAAATAATAATGTAAAAGCAGGTAAAAAAGAGTGTGATCTTTTTCTAGAGATAAAAGAGATGGGAAGGTATTCAATTTTTGATCTAAAAAACTTTGAGCTTTTTTTTAATTTAGGATACAATGAGGCGAAAAAATTTGAGCGTGAAATAGAGGAATTACTTTGAGTCAATATATATTAAAAATCGACTGTTCTGATCAAAAAGGTTTGATTTATAAAATTTCAGATTTGATCTATCAAAACAACCTAAATATCGAAAAAAATAGTGAATTTGTAGATGAAGAGTCTGGAAAGTTTTTCTTTCGTGCACGTATCGCTGGAAATCTTGACATAGAGGAAATTAAAGAGGGATTACAAGTATTACTTCCTCAAGATGCACATATATATTTAGGAGTTAGAAGAGCTAAAAATGTGGTTCTTATGGCAACAAAAGAGTCACATTGTCTTGGTGATATTCTTCTCAAAAACCATAGTGGCGAACTTAATGCAAATATCCAAGCAGTAGTCTCTAATCATGACTCTTTGCGATCACTTGTTGAAAAGTTTGATATTCCCTATTTTTATGTATCAGCTCAAAATCTTGAGAGAGAAGCACATGAAGAAAAGGTATTAACACTTTTAAATGAATTTAACCCTGACTTTATCGTGTTAGCAAAATATATGAGGATTTTAACACCTAATTTTGTAAAACCTTATAATGGAAAAATTATCAATATCCACCACTCATTTTTGCCAGCATTTATTGGAGCAAATCCATATAAACAAGCTCATAAAAGAGGAGTAAAGATCATTGGTGCAACAGCACATTTTGTCAATAACGATCTTGATGAAGGTCCGATTATCGCACAAGATGTAATTCATATCAATCATGAAATGAGTTGGAAAGATATGCAGCGTGCTGGACGAAATGTTGAAAAAGTTGTCCTATCCAATGCCATTGATCTAGCTTTTGAAGATCGTATCTTTGTTAATAATAATAAAACGATTATATTCTAATGTTTAACATCGTTTTAGTGAGTCCAGAAATCCCTCAAAATACTGGAAGTATAGGTCGAATATGCGTAAACACAGATAGTCGTCTCCATATTATAAGGCCAATTTCTTTTGACCTTAGTGAAAAAGCAGTGCGAAGAGCAGGTATGGATTACTGGAAATTATTAGATTTAGTAGTTTGGGAAAATTTAGATGACTTTTTAAAAGCTTATGAAAATCAAAGTGATCGATTCTTTTTTGCTACAACTAAAACAAATCAGCCATACTTTCAAGTTGCGCTCCAAGATGGAGATTTTTTATTTTTTGGAGCTGAATCCAAGGGACTTCCTATGGAATTAATGCAAAAAAAATCAGATAATATGATTACAATCCCTATGGGTAAAAATGGGAGAAGCCTTAACCTCTCTGTTGCCGTTGGTATCGTACTTTATGAGGGTATTCGCCAAACTTTTTAAATTATTTTTTACTTTTTATTAATTTTTCTATAAAACTGCCGATAATACTTATTATTAGTTAATGTGCTAAAAGGATTATATTGTGAAAAGATATTTATGGATTTTGATACTTTTAAATTTATTTATGATAGAGACAGCTTTTGCCAAAAAAGGTGAAGTTAAAAAGATTTATGCGCATTATGCAAATACTGAGAAAAGTTCATATAGTTCTAACGGACATACGCATATGTGGGGAGAGGGAAAAAACCTTGTTATTGATGGTTTTGAGTATAATAAAAAAAGGTATGAGTATACTACTCTTGCTGATAGAGTTATAATTCGAAGAAGTGATAATAAGTATGCCAGTGGGAACACATGTGGATTATTTGTTCAAAAGAAAGATAACAGAAATTCTAATCATTATTCATATCAATCAAGCTATCCGCAAGATTGTAACATGGCCTCTGTTATGGGTGGAAGAATCATCAATATTGGTGCGTTAGATCTTTTTAAAAATAAGGATAATGGATCCCCTAGTGAGAAAAATATTGAGAGGGTAGATTTTATCACTAATAATGGTATTACAGCTCCAACAAATAGTACTGATCTTCCAAAAGCTGGACATGTTGTAACAGAAAAAAGTGGAAACAATCCTATCCAAATAGCTGCGATATTAAAGTTAGATGAACAAGGAAATCCAAGCCAATACGGACAACTTGTTAAGATATTAGGTGGTACACATACTTATGGTCATACACAAATTTATCTTCCAGATAATAGTCAAATTAAGAACATGCAACTTGCCTTTTTAAATAAAGACAAAAAGGGAAATGATGATTATCCTCATAAAACGGGTAGTTCCACGGAGAGTTTAGGCATGTCATTTGTATCACTTGAAGATTTAGAGATTCAAGCGGGACAAAAATACTATGGATTCTCTTATTTTGGGCGTGATGTTACAAATAGGCATAATTTAGTAGATTATGATACTTTTCCAAAGGATACTAAAGGTGATACCGCAGATCCTTATGGTGGCGTTGCTGGATACTTTGTAGATGAGGAGATCATCGAAGTACCTCCTGGTAAACCATTTGAATGTGAAACAACGGGAACGGTCATAAGTTATGTAACTTCAGGAAATGCACAAATAGGTGATTCATACTTAAAGTCAATAAGCCTTTTAGATGGAAGTCCAAACTCTGAAAAAACTTTGGATGCACCAACCATAGGTGTAAATAGTATTGGTTACAATATAAAAGATAATTACATTTGGGGATATAATATACCCGAAAGAAAAATTATACGAATAGATGTAGATAACAATATAAGATATTATGAGATGGATAATGTACCTGATATAAATGGTCATTACTATAATAGTGCTGATGTTTCACATGATGGTATTTTATATATGAAGTCAGATACAAAATCAAAAAGATTAGATAGGGTAAAACTAGAAGATAAGAATACTCTAAATGTGCTAGAATCAATAACCTTAGATAAAGACTTAAATACCGCTGATTTTGCTTTTAATCCAATTGACAAAAAAATCTATTTTATTGATTATATAGATGGCTACCTTAAAAAAATTGATATAGAAGGAAATAATGGAACAATAAATAAAATATCACATGTTGGTAAAGTCTATACTGTGATATCAACTTTTGATAAAGTGGGAAATTTTTATTATAACAGTGGTGAAAATATCAATAAAATTACTTTTAAAGCAAATGGTCAAGTTAACAAGATTAAAAAAGAATTTTCTAAAGTGACTGGTCTTACACAAGGGGATGGTGCAAGATGTGTTAATGCAGAAGTTGAACCTTCTGTTAATTTGGTAGCCGAATATCGTTTTGATGAGTGTTCATGGGAAAAAAATGCAGAAGGTGAAGTAAAAGATAGTAGTGAGAATAATTTTCATATCAAGGCACTTAAAGAGAGTCAAACTTCAAAAGATTCCACTATTAGTAGGGCTGCTCATTTTAAACAAGATGATTCCTTAATAGGTGCATTAAATTATGATTTTAATAACTCTATTACACTAACAGCTTGGTTTAAAGTTTCCAAAGATCAAGGTAAATACTCGCGTATAGTTGAGTTAAAAGACAATCAAAGTGGATCAACGGGTCGTGGTACTGCAATTGCATATGATGCTAGTGGTAAAACCATTAGAGCGTGGACTGCTAATGCAGATAGTAAAAGATCTTCAGAAGTTAAATACAATTTAGCGAAGAATAACTTTCATGATGAGAAATGGCACTTTGTCTCTTATGTTTACAATAATGGAGTTGCCAAACTTTACATAGATGCAGAGTTAGTAGATACAAAAGATAAAGATATCACAAAAATCTCAGCACCTACAAAAATTGAGATTGGTACTTCTAAGTATGAAGGTGGTGTAGATGAAGTTAAGGTTTTTGGAAATGCCTTTACTGATAATCAAATATCAATCATATATCAAAATGAACTTCAAAAGTTAAATAGTGATGGTAGTGAGAGAGACGTACAAGCATGTCTTATTTCTGAGTATCGTTTTGATGCGTGTGAGTACTATGGCGTTGAAAATGAAATTGTAGACAGTGTAGGTGACAACCATGGAATACCCTCCAATACATACTCAAATGCAGATGGAAAGGTAAAAAGAGCAGCACAGTTTAATGAAAGTGAAATTAGAGTTAAACCTAATTTTTCACTTGGGAGTGAGCCATTCTCAATCTCTTTTTGGATGAACCCTAAAAACTTTCCTACTTCTAGATATATGTCGGTTTTGAGTAAAGAGATAGAAATTTATCTTAGAGAAGATAAAAAATTGAGCGTCAATTTAAAAAATGGATTAGATGACCTTGTAAGTAAAGCTGATATAAATTTAGATCAATGGACTCATGTTTTTCTTAGTAATGATAGTAACGAAGTTAAACTCTATATAAATGGAGATGAAACTGCTACGATTAATGCCATAGATATTGGAGAACATGGCGGAAATGAATTAATTATAGGTAAAACAGCATGGGATGAAGCCCAATCATATGATGGTAGTATTGATGAATTAAAAATATTTGATGGAGTGTTAACCCAAGAAGCGTTACAAACTATAATTTCATACAGTGGAAGTGATAGAGAAGGGACTATCTGTTTAACTTCAATTGGATGTAAAGAAGAAGCGATAGTTATTGATGATACAAAGTATGTTCATGAAATAGATCTAGCAACGGGAGAAAGTAAAACATATACCATGAATAATGAACAAATTGGTGGAGCTTCAATCAATGGGTTTGGTTACAATTTAAAAGATGGATATTTCTGGGGTAGTCATCAAGGTCAAGGTGCTTATCTTGTTCGTGTTGGTAAAGATGAAAATAATATATATTCACAAGAAAAAGTAGGTCCAATTGAAGGGCTTCCTACTAATAAAAGTACCTATATTGGTGATATAGATAATAATGGTTATCTTTATCTTTACTATAAAAACACTCCTAAAAGTGGTATGCATACAATGTTTATAGTGAATCTAGATAAAAACAGTACAGATTATGAATATGCAAAGGTAATTGATTCATTTACGTTAGACAATATAGCTATTGCCGATATGGCATTTAATCCTATTGATAGTCAACTTTATGCGATAGAGTCTGATAATGACTTTTATAAGATAGATATCATAAAAAAAGAAGTTAGAGTACTCAAAGAGGATGTGATAGATTTAACAACTGGAACATATGGTACAAGTTTTTTTGATAGTAGCGGTTTTTTCTATGCTATAAAAAATAGTTCGCGTGATGTGATTAGAGTTATGTTTAGAGAAGATGAAAATGGCACTTTTGTAAAAGCCAGTCCCTTTTCAAGTCTTATTAATGAAAATGCTCAAAAAACTAATATTGATGGTGGTAGATGTAATCTTTATCCTATTTTGATTGATTACGGAGATGCTCCTGATAGTTATAAAACTTCACTTGATGAAGATGGTGCAAGACATAAAATAACTATAGATGAACCTTTAGTATTTTTGGGTGATGGTGTGGATAATGAACCTGATGCATGGATACCTGATGGTGATAGAGATGATGGATTAGTAGGTGGCTTTGGAAAACTGTATACTTCTAACGAAAATTTTAGTGTTACTTTAAAAGTAAAAAATAATACAGAGAATATAGCAAAAGTTGCTGGATGGATAGATTTTAATGGAAATGGAAAGTTTGAGGAGAAAGAAGGTGTACTAAGTATAGTCAATCCAAAAACTGAAAAAGAGGTTCTATTAGAATGGATTGTACCAAATGACATACAAGTAGGTAATACTTATGCTAGATTCAGAGTAACAACAGATGCGCTGACAATCCAAGAGGAGCATACATTTGGTGTCAAAGGTGATGGTGAAGTTGAAGACTATATGATTAAGATTAAACAAGGTAACATTTACGATGCATGGGATATAGATGTAGGAAGTATAGAAAATCCTGTCATCCAAACTAAAGTTGTAAATCAAACCATTATTTTAAAAACTGTCGCATTAGATAGAAATCGTTTAACACCAATTGATCATGCTTTTCAAGAGGTGCAAGCTGGCTTATTTGTAAAAAATGGTGATATGATTTCGTCTTATCATGATATCAATACATCAAATCCATATGATACGTTATATTTTGATGATATAAATGGATCTCATAAGTATGTTTATGTCAAGTTTAAATACAAAGATGATTTAAATATCACACATGAATTAAATGCTACAGATCCTTTTGCAATCAGACCGAAAAATTATATTCTTAATATCGATAAAAGTAGTACTCAAGCATATTTTAGATCAGGTCAGGATTTTAATGTCACGATCAAAGTTAAAGATATCAATAATAATTTTATCAATAGTTATGATGAAAATGCTTCTGTATATAAAATAGATTACAATGAAACGAAAGAAGATATGAATTGCTCACGAGGTTTATTAGATTTTAATCTGAGTGATTTTAGTCATGGTCAAGCAAATTTTAATGCTCAGTACAGTGAAGTTGGTGAATTAAACATCAAAGTAAGTGAAGTTGAAGGAGAGGAGTTTGCTATCATCGATAAAGATGATGGTTCTAATGAATTTAGATTTATTGAAGCAGCTACAACCTTTGATAGGATTCATCCAGCAGCATTAAATGCACTATATACCTATAAGACAATCAATGATAAAGATTATACCTATTACAGTAACAATCCTCTAGAGATGGGAGCAGATCTTGATCTAAATGTAACTGTTGTCAATGAACAAAATCAGAGTTTAGCAAATTTTACTGATGGTTGCTATAGTGATGATATAACAATACAAATAGAACATAATCAAGACGATGTATCGGATCTCATTTTTTATGATTCAGATGGTAATAATACAAATATCACAATCCTCCCTAGAGAAATAGCATATAAAATTGATAAACACAATTTCTTAAATGCACAAGCGAGTAAAACACTCAAAATGAATGTACAAAGGTCTATCACAACAGCAAAAGCACCGATTAGATTTACATTTGAAGATACACAAACGAGTATAGTCCCTTCTCAAATTGTAAATAGTGGTACATTAAATAAAACCATACCATTTATCTATGCAAGAGCACATGCCCCAATACAACAAAATATTGTAGGCAAAACCATGGATGCAATAGTCCAATATGAAGTTTATTTACCAACAGGTGTAGATAAACTTCTTTATGGGTTTCAATCACTTAAGGCAAGTGAAGATGGTGTAGATTGGTATATACTTCCAGATGATAGTTCTTTTGGTTATCAAGATCCTTATAATAGATTTGTTGGTGTGACAGTTGGAGCATATGATCGTAATATAATTCGATTAAGCGCAACTAAAATTCCGCATAATAATAGAATTGTATATACACCAAAAAAATATTTACTTTATAACAGATGGAATGCTAGTGCAGCAATACACAGTTTTCAAGTGCACTTTTTTAATGAAACTGCTAAATGGGCAGGTAAAGGTCAACAAGGTCTTACAATTGAGCAAGAAGCATCAAATAGAGGTATTATGAAGATGGATTGGTAAAGAAGCTTTTT
>JADGDK010000104.1 GCA_016744895.1 Campylobacterales bacterium
ACCATTGGTGGTGCAATGAAAAGTGGCCGTATATTTTCATTTTGTAAGAAAAATAATATCAAAGGGTTTGAATACCTTTCAAAATTACCAGGAACGCTTGGTGGTTTGATCAAGATGAATGCTGGCATGAAAGAGGATGAAATCTTTAATAATTTAGTTAAGCTCAAAACCATTGATGGATATATTGCTAAAGAAGATATACCGCATGGATATCGTTATGCAGATATTAACACGATCGTTTATGAAGCGGTTTTTAAAATTGAGCAAGGATTTGATGAGGCTAAACTTGAGTCATTTGCCTCCATGCGTAAAAATCAACCCTCAGAGCCAAGTGCAGGAAGTGCCTTTAAAAATCCTCCAAATGATTATGCTGGACGATTGATCGAGGCAGTAGGACTCAAAGGTTATCAAAAGGGTGGGGCATGTTTTAGTGAAGTTCATGCCAATTTTTTGGTAAATGAGGGTGGTGCAACAAGCGAAGATGCAATTTTTTTAATTACCCTTGCAAAGCAAAAAGTCTATGATCAGTTTGGAATTAGACTTGAAAATGAAGTCATAATCGTATAATTATTACTTTAAGTAACAAGACCCTAACAAATTACACTCAAAACTAAAATAAAATTAAAGTTTTCTAGGTAAAGTTTATTTTTGTGCTAAACTGATTTTAAGACACTTAGCAAATTGCTTGGAAATTGGTACACAAGGTGCTAGAGTTGTTTTAAGAACTTTTATTTGGAGTGATCAATATGAACACAAAGTCAATTTTATTTACAGTTTTAACATTAACATTATTTTTAGGATGTACATCATCTACTACCACAGATAAAGAGATCAGAGTATTGGAAAATTCTACAACATACAAAATTATCAAGTCTTCTTTGTATCCAATAGATACTAGAGGTGAAAAAGAGTTTCTAATCTATCATAGTGATATACAAAGTGATGTAGAAGCTTTTGATACAGAGTTTAAACGTTTGACAGATGAAGAGACCCCTACATTTGAAGGAAATATGATCATTGCAAAAAGTGGTGAAAAAACAAATGGTGGTTATAAAATCTCAGTTGCTGATGTTGTAGACGCAGGTCAATTTACAGAAGTTACTATTCTTTTAGAAAGTCCAGGTGCTGAGTGTATAACGACAATGGCTCTTACAAACCCTTATGTTGTTGTGGAACTTTCAGACGATCACAAAGAAGTAAAATTTATAGAGAAAAATATTACGGTTGATTGTGATTAAGAGAATTATCCCTTAATCACATGCCCGACAAATTTAGAATCATCATCGATGATAGGACGTACAGCTTTTCGAAAACCTAATCCACACCCTTCATACGCAAAAAAGACTCCAGCATGATAATAAGCGCCATTGTCATCACGATTTAACTCCGTAAACTCTTGATATACAGGCATGAAGTTTTCATAATGCCCATCTTTTTCATCGATGAGTTCACCATCTTTATCAACAATGATAACATTTTCACCTTCTCTGCCAAATGCCGGTTTTTGCACACATGCACCTTCTAATGGTTCAAAATCGGTCTTCAAAAGTAGTGGATGATTTGGATAGAGATCCCAAAGTACTTTCATAAATGCTTTGCTTTGAAACATAAGTGTATAGGCAGGATTTAGGATAATCGCTTTTTTGTTATTGACTATTTGTGTCAAGATCGTCGAAAGTCCACCCTCATCGATAGCGATATCTTCCCATGGAATAAGCTTAAAGAAAAATTCATAATTTTCATCATTGTAAAATATCCCTTCATCTTCACTAAACTCAACTTCATCAATATAGGCAAATGCCGTCTCAAATCCAGCCTCTTGAGCGATAGACTCTAAATACTTTGTCGTATCTTCATCCTCTTGAGCACCTCGCATAGAAGAAAATAGGATTTTCCAACCATCATAATATTTTCCAAAGTTCTCAACACTCTCTTCGAGCGTGACAAGTCTTTGAAAATTTTCTTTGATCGCTTCATGGATGTTGTTAAATTGACTATGTGAATCCATCTTGTTCTTTTTTAAAATCGCCCATTGTGCGATGGCAGTGTCAAGTAAAACTGTTGGTGTATCAGCGTTAAACTCTAAAAGCTTGATAGGTTTACCATCTAACCCTCCTGCAAAGTCAAACCGAGAGTAAAGATGCCAATGTACATCGTTTTCCCAACTCTCTTTGATGATTTCTACTAAGTTAAATGGAATATTGATGTCATGGAGTAGATCATTGTCAATCACATAATCCCCAGCTTCAACATACATATCATAAAGTTCATTGGCTGCTTCAGCATAAGTCTCCGCCTCAATTTCACTCACTTCTATAAGTTCATCTACAAGATATGGTGTATTGTCATCTTCATCTGTATGCCATGAAAAATCAATGCTTTGTAAAAATTCTACACTTAGTGGTTCAACTTTTTGTAATTTCATCAATTAGCCTCCAAAACTTCTTGAACCAGAACTCTTACTACCAAATCCAGAACTTCTCTTTGTAGATTGTGCTGCTTTATTGTTTTTAAAATATCCAGATTTTTTGCTAGCACCAGCTTTGTTAAATGCACTTTTGCTTTTATTGTAAGTTGATGGGTTTTTATAGCTTGATTGTCTATTGTTTTTATAGTTTTGGTTGTTAAAGAGTTTATTTCCTATGTAAGAACCTAACATTGCACCTGCCATACTTGCTAGAATTGTTCCACCAAGACCCATTCCTCCAGATCCACTACTTACTTGTTCTTGTGTCAGTTCTGATGTCCCCGCATCAATCTTTGCAGCTTCATCTGCTACCAAAGCATCTAACTCTTCTTTAGATAATATTTTTTCTTGACCATCTAATGTTTTTAAAATTACTTTATTGTCTTTGCTTGGAAATTCATCGACAATTGTATACTTTTGAGGGGCAATCTCTTCTATAACGACAAATGCACCCTGTTTTTGACTCGCTTCTTGAAATGAACTATTTTGGTTTTGTGTTTGTTGAGGTATACCGTGATCAGGGCTTTCACATCCTGTAAGTCCTACCATGAGTAGTCCACCCATACCACCAACCATTGAGTAATCTGAGATCTTTTTTATGTGTTTCATTATGCTCCCTTAACTTTCGTTATCAAATTTTTGGCTAATTCTAGCGAATCTTTGCCAGTTGTCAAAATAACTGCCATACGACGACCTACATGTGCAACAGGTTTTCCAAAAATGCGTACCATAGAGTTTTTAGAAAAACACTCATCTGCAACCTCAAAAGTAGGTGCTACATTTTCCTCAGTAGACTTAAAAGCAGCACTTGCACCCTCATCGTAAAAGATAAAATCAAGAGGCAATCCTAAAACTGCTCTGACATGCAGTGCAAACTCACTTTGACTCTGGGTAATCATCGTCACCATCCCAGTATCATGAGGACGAGGAGAGACCTCTGAAAAATAAACTTCATCCCCTTTAACAAAAAGCTCCACACCAAAAAGCCCACGCCCACCAAGCCCATCAGTAATCTTTTGTGCAATCTCTTTGGAACGCTCAATTGCCAAGTCACTCATCTGCATCGGCTGCCATGAAAAGATATAATCTCCATCTTTTTGAATGTGCCCGATAGGTTCACAAAAAACAGTCTCTTTGCCATTTCGTACTGTTAAAAGTGTGATCTCATAATCAAAAGTCACAAACTCTTCAACGATCAATTCACTAGCATCTCCACGCGCTTCTTTTGCAATCTCCCAAGAATGAGCAAGGTCTTCAGGGGTTTTAGCAATACTCTGTCCATGACCAGAACTACTCATCACAGGCTTGATCACACACGGATATCCGATCTCATCACCAGCTGTAACCAACTCGTCATAAGTGGTAACAAACTTATAACCACTCGCTTTAAGTCCCAACTCTTCACATGCAAAAACACGAATGTTTTTACGGTTCATGGTTTTGTTCACCGCTTCGGCATTTGGGATGACATGAAAGCCTTCTTTTTCAGCTTCAAAAAGCGCATCGATACTAATCGCTTCAACTTCAGGAAGTATGAAAGTCGGCTTTTCACGACGGATGATCTCAAGTACCGCTTCTTTGTCTTTCATGTTAACGACATAAGAACTATTTGAGATGAGGTGTGCAGGAGCATTTTCATAAGCATCAACTGCAACCACCTCTACACCTAAACGGTTTGCTTCGATGGCTACTTCTTTACCTAATTCTCCGCTACCGAGGAGCATGATTTTTATGGAATTACTTTTTAAAGGGGTTGTAAATGTCATGGGGTTTCCTTGGGGATTTGATGGGGGTATTTTAGCAAAAAATATTGAAACGAAGAGTATAATCTTTATTAATTCTTAATTTTTATTACTATATAATTAAATTATTTTTAATATTAAGGATAAGTATTGAAGTATTTTGAGATGAGTTGTACGGTGCATTTACATGAAGATATGTATTTTAGGGACATGTATGAAAAGTTGTCACAGTTTATCAATGAAGCTTTCAATGATAACGCCGAGCTTTCTAAAATGCACTTTGAAAATAGTTATAAATTTTACTCTTTTGATCTACTCTATAACCCAAACATCAAACCTATCAATGGACAATACCCCAAAGATAATAGTTATAGATTTAGGATTCGAACATTGGATCGTGCGTTGTTAGATCAATTAAAAATCCGATTTGATACTGTGAAAAATCCAAATTTTACTTATATCACTGCTGAGATAAAAACTGTCAAGCAATTTTTTGTGCAGCATCTAGATAGTGTGACACCAGTCATCGTAAGTGTAGAAAATGGACTTTTTTGGACGATGGAAAAAGATGGTGATATCCTAAAACTACAACGACAACTTCATAATAATTTAGAGAAAAAGTACCAAAGTTTTTATGGTGAGAAATTAAATCATGTACAAAATTTCATACAGCTTTTAGAGATAAAAAATCAAAAACCTCAAACGATGAATTATAAAAATATAAGATTTTTTGGTAATAAGTTTAGAATAGTACCTCATGAAGATGAAGTGAGTCAAAAATTAGCATTTTTGGCATTGGCTTGTGGATTGGGTGAGAAGAACTCTATTGGTGGTGGGTTTTGTGTTGGGAGGATGTTGACATGATATATGACATTTTAGAAGTTTTTAAAAAAGAGTATGAAGAAAAAGGCGATAAGCTTATTCTTGATAATTATATTTTAAAAGATGGTTTGTATATCAAAATTAATCAAAACAATTCTATGGAATGTTTTATTTTTTCAAATAATAAGAAAGAAGTGAAAAAAGAAAATTGTTTTAGAGACTTGGATGGAAATATACAATCAAGTATGTATGCTTGGTTTAAAGAGAGGGATTATTATAGTAGCTATTTAAATTCAAACAAATCCTTTTATGATAAAAAATTACACAATGTAAATTATTTTTCATTGTTTGTTAAAGTTGAGAGTTTTACAAGTGATGATGCAAAGAAGCAACTTAATGAAAATGCAATCAAAGAACAATATAAGTTTTTATGTAATTATAAAAAGTTTAAAAAGCCTAAAGAGAAAGAAATTTTAGAGACTTTTAGAGATTATTTATCTGATAGAGTTCGTAGAAAAGATATTGTTAAAAAGTATAGATGTATAAGAGATAATTTGCAAAATATTGTTGAGGAAGCTGTCAAAAATAGTGTTACGAATTACATCAAAATATTTTTTAATGAAGAAATTGAAAACTATAAAGATGAGAGTAGTATTTATTATGCAATTAAGATCTTTAATGATATCGGTTATAGTAAAAAAGTAGAAGAAAATATTTATGGTTTATCTGATTCTAATATGGGATTAAATAGTAAAAAGCCTTATCTTGAACAAAAAACAAGAAAAATATCAACTCCTTTTATGATAGTGAAAGACGATGCTGTTCTAATAAAGAAATTTTTTGATTGGCTGAAGATTCAAGAGTTTAAAGAGAAATATCCATTAACAGATGAACTTTTCCTTAATAGAGATTTTAGAGAGAAAGATTTACTTGTTGACTTTGATTATCTCCCTATTAAAATTGATAAATTAGAAAGCTCAATAGACATTAAAAATTACTTATTAGTGTATAAAGATAAGAAGTTGATGGATGATAGTGTTATAGATTATCTTTGGCAATTAGAAAATAGTATAGATGAAGTTTTTTATAACGGTCAGTTAAAAAATAATTATTTTGGAGAAGTGTATAAAAAACTTGATAATAGCTTTGCCAATTTAATTTATATGACAAGAGATGCCATGATAAATTATTTTAAAAAGTATGATGAAAAGGCATTTTATCAGGTAGTTAAGAAGTATGGTACTAATTTTGTTATTGATCATCTTAGTGCAAATAGAGAGTTCAAAGCAAAAGAGAGTTTAAATTTAAAACTTTCATTATTAGAATATAAAGGAGATAAGGTTATGGATATACAAGGTATGCAAAAAAAGATTATAAAGAAACTTGAAACTTCAGATTATGATAGTTCGAGTAGTGAAGAGTTTTTTTATCTCTGTGGTCAAGTAGTGAAATATTTACTTAGCCAAAGTGAAGCACATGAAAAAAATGCAGATTTAATGGAGCCATTTTTAAGATCAAATAGTGCTCAAAAAATTAAAAAAAATATAGAGTTTAGTTTTTTTAAGTACAAACACAAAATAAGTTTAAACCATGTGAAGTTTAACAATGCGATGAGCCTTATTATGGCATATCAAGAAAAGGATAAACTTGTATCAAATATGGATAGTTTTTTAGTTGGTGTATTGTCACAGAATATATTTTATATGAAAAAAGAGGAGCAATAAGATGAATAGAGTCTATGGAGTAATTGGTATCAAATCAAAAATGGCAAATTGGAACGCTGATTTTACAGGTAGACCAAAAAGTACGAGTAATGGAGATATCTTTGGAAGTGATAAAGCATTAAAATATCCTATGAAAAAGATGTGGGAAGAGAATGGAAAAGATATTTTATATATGAAAAAGCTTATCAAAATAAATGATAAAATAGTGCCTATGACTTTAGCTGAAAAGTATAAAGATTTGGTACAAGAAGAAGCTAAAGGAACAGCAACAATTAATGTAATTAAAAATTTATTTAGCTTTACTGATGTTAAAAATTTTGGAGCTACTTTTGCAGAAGAAGGACAAAATATCTCTATTACTGGAGCTATTCAGTTTGGACAAGGATTTAATAAGTTTGATGATACTAATGTTGAAATCCAAGATATATTATCACCTTTTAGGAATCCAAAAGATAAGACAGGTAAAGAGTTTTTAAGTGCTAATGGTGAAGGAAAGGTAAGAGACCAATCGACATTGGGGACTAAAATTATAGTAGACGAAGCTCATTATTTTTATAGTTTTTCTATTAATCCTAAAAATTATGATGGATATGTTGAGATGATTGATGAATTTAATGGATATACGCAAGAAGATTATCAAGAGTTTAAAAAAGTAGCTCTAGTTTCAGCTACGGCATATAGTACTAATTCCAAATTTGGCTGTGAAAATGAGTTTGCCCTGTTTGTTGAGTGTAATGATAAAGAGTGCTATCTTCCTGATTTGAGTGATTATATTAAATTTGATAGTGAAAAAAGGGAGATTAATTTGAGTGATATTGAAAAGTTAATAGGCGACAAAGGAACTATTGAAGTCTATTCAAATCCCTTTAAATTGAGTGTCATTACAACTTCAACACATAAAAATATTTTTACAAAAGAAGTGATTGCAAAATGAAAGCGTTAAGCTTTGAGCTTAGTGGCAAAACGGCTTGTTTTAGAAAACCGGATGTGAATCAATATGCTTATTTTACCTATAATAATATTCATAAGCCTGTATTACTTGGACTTTTGGGAGCGATACTGGGGTATGGAGGGTATACACAGCTTCATAATGAAAATAGAACAATAGAAGAAGAGAACAAAAACATTAAAAAAAAGGCTGATAAAAAAGATTTAAACAATGGATTTTCTGAGTATTATGAAAAATTAAAAGATTTAAAAATTTCTATTACTCCATCAGTACCCAATGGATATTTTAGTAAAAAGATACAAGTTTTTAATAATTCAGTAGGGTATGCAAATGCAGTTGGTGCTAAACTAGAAGAAAGATCAAAATCATATAATTTAGTTGTTCGTGAACAATGGCTTGAAAATCCATCATGGAAGATTATGATTTTAGATGATGAGTCGCAAGAGTATATGAAACTAAAAGAGTATTTAACAAAAGGTAAGACAGTTTATATTCCTTATCTTGGAAAAAATGATCATCCTGCCAAGCTTACCGAGGTAAAAGAGATTGAATTAGGTCAAGAAAAAGAGAATATGAAGTTATCCTCACTGTTTTTTGAAAATAAATGTGAGATTGTAAAGACTCCACCTCGAGGAGAGCTCTCTTTTTATTTTAAAGAAATTTCACCGGTAAGGTTGCAAGGAGAGCATCATTTTTATGAGTATGAGAGTTTAATATTTACCAATCATAAGATTGCCAATAGTGACCATGAAGATATTTATTCATTTGATGAACAAAATTACTTTTTTCTGTAGAGTATTATGTACTTAGATATTAAACAATTCGGAGTAGAGGATAGATATCTAGCACACGAAAAATTGAGTGAACATTTAGAGTGTACAAAAAAATATTTAGAAAAAGATGACTCAAAGAAAATCTTAGATATTGGATTTTATTTTACTTATGGAACAGGAGCAAATAAAAGTTTAAAAGATGAAATTTCTCAAACAGCTCCCGATAATATTGATGGTAGTCAGACTTGTCCAAATAG
>JADGDK010000105.1 GCA_016744895.1 Campylobacterales bacterium
CACACAACAGAAATTGATTGTGCCGTTATAGCAGCCGTTGAAAATGGAGAAATAGATAACCTATCCTATGAAAACTATTTAAAAATGGAACGTGAAAAAGAGCATTTTGAATCAACGATCGCCGAGAGAAGACAAAAAGACAAAGATTTTGGTAAAATGGTAAAGCAGTTTAAGAATATTAAAAAAACAAATAAGCTTATGAAGTTTTTCAATGCTTATAATGTAAGCTTTGAATGGATGATTAAAGAATTTAAACAACGATCAAATATACCAACAATAGAGATTTTTAAAACGGATTATGCATACAGTAAAGATATTTTAAATAGTACATTTAATTATGAGAGGTTTCTGGTTTCATCTGTTTGCTATATCTATGATAATGACTTTGCAAAAGTTCAAGGTAGTTTTGCAAAAAATAAAATTGAAAAGCTAGTTGATGGTTATAATAACAGTTTAGATTTTATTCATCTCAATACATTAGTACCAAACTCTACAGGTACGTTTTTGCAAATAGAAGATATACGTATTTTATCTAGTTTTCCAAATTTAGAGAAATCCTTAAATGCCATAGACCATTTTGTCTTGAACTCTTGGGAAAATAGTATAGTGCCCTTAAATATAATGTCAATAAAATATAATACAAATAAGCTTGACAATATTATAGAAAATAAACTAATTGAACATATAAATGTTCACACGCATCCATTTGACCACCCATACGCAAAGACACTTGGCCACTCAAGCAGTAAAAAAGTATTCTCGCCGTATTGTAACACAGGTGGCCAGATAAATTAGTTATTTGCCAGGATTTTACGCATGGAATCTCCTTTGAGTTCAATTTTATGTGCTGTATGAATAAGTCTATCCATCATGGCATCTGCAATAGTTTCATTACCCAAATAAGCATACCACTCTTTAATAGGAAGTTGTGCTGTTATTATGATTGAGCCTGTAAAGGTTCTATCTTCGATAATTTCAAATAGATCATTTATCTCATCTCCTTTTAGAGGAGATACTCCAAAGTCATCAAGAATCAGAAGTTTGAATTTTGATATTTTTGCCAATATCTTTGTGTAACTCCCCTCCAATCTTGCCATTTTTATCTCTTGAAGCAATGAAGTTATCCTGTAATATTTTGTACGATATCCGCTAAATATTGCTTGTCTTGCAAATGCCTGTGCTAAAAAGCTTTTACCTACTCCGGTGGCACCAGTGATAAGAATATTCTGATTTTTATTGATATACTCACAAGTGGATAGTGACAATATTACAGATTTGTCTAATCCTCTGGATGGGAGATACTCTATTTGGTCTAGGGATGCATTTTTATCTTTTAGTTTAGCAATAGATAACATCCTTTTGATACGCTTATCTTCTCTTTGATTTATCTCAGCTTCAAACAGATGAAAGAGTCTCTCTTCAAATGGTAGTGAGTGATATTGTGTAGTCTCATTTTGAAAAAGTAGAGATTGTTTTACTCCCGATAGACTTAGTGTTGTAGCTTGGTCTATGAGTGTTGATAGTGTTATCATGATTTAACTCCTTGTTGTGTGTAATAGTCACTACCTCTTATATTTTCATGTTCATTTAAAAAACTGGTATTAGCACTTTGCTGCTGATAGTGTGTGAGGTAACTTTTTGTTTTTAACATAGATTCTATAGAGCGTACTTTATGTATTTTAAGCTCATTTGATATCTCTGATACCATCTCTAGTGCATCTTTTCCATAACTCTTGGAGAAACTCAGTATTGCCATACATGATTTATATCCTCTTACTGGATGTGAACGCTCCTTCATAATATTTTCCATTAGTGCTGTAGTATGTATACCTATACTGTTTGCCCAATGTAAAATTCTTCTTGGATTCCACTTCTCATTGTGATACTGATGTGATGCAGGCATATGCTCTATAAGTGTTGAGTCATGATAAGGTTGTGACTGTTTTGGGTGGTGTGCTATTATCCCACCGTTGTATTTAATCACTACTGATGTTGCAGAGTATGTAACTTCTACCTTTTTTCCAAGATAAGTATATGGAACTGAGTAACCACTTCCATCTAACTCTATATGATAATCAACTCCTACTGTGATAATTTTAAACTCTTTGTAGATGTAACTGTTTGCGGATAATGGTTGCAAAAGAGGCTTGTCAAGCTCATTAAATAATACTTCTCTGCTTTTACCAAATCTTCTTATGACTTTAGCATTGTACTGATCTAATAATTTTCCTATCTCTGTATTTAACTCATCAACACTAAAAAATGTATGATTTCTAAGTCTCATCAGTATCCATCTTTGAATCCCTTTTACCCCTAACTCCACCTTGGATTTATCCTGAGGTTTATAAGGACGTGCCGGAACTATTGCAACACCATAGTGTCTTCCCATATCTTCATAACTTTCATTTAGTTTAACACCTCTTTTTATGTGACTTATGACTGCCGCTTTTAGATTATCAGGAACTAGTATATTTGGTAGACCTCCATAGAAAGAGAATGCACTTACATGGCATGTTATAAAATCTTTGGTGTTCTGTGAAGAAACTGCATGTACAAAGGTATACCCACTTGCACCCAATACTGATACAAAAATTTGTGCTTTATTTATCTCTCCTGTTTTAGCATTTACAATAGGTATTGTTAATCCACTAAAATCTATAAATAGTTTATCTCCGCTGTAGTGTATTTGTCTCATTGATGGATTAATCGTTTTTGCATATTTAACATAGTAGCGATTAAATTGGCTGTAGCTGTAGGAATTGGGATGCTGTTTACTCCACTCTTCGTACAGTAAAGTTCTTGTCATACCTTTTTTCTTTAGTTCTTGGTGTATGTAGTTCCAATCTGGATGGATGATTTTAGATTTGACTAAAAGATTAGAGGTCTCTTTAGTAGGATGCAAGACCTCTTCTAATTTACAATCACTAAGTTTTAAAAGCTCCTCTATTGTTAGATCCCCAGCTTCATAACTTTTTATGTAGTTGGCGACACTATTTCTTGATACCCCTGTTATCTTCTCTATCTGTCTGTTTGATAATCCGCTAATGTATTTAAACCTTAACACCTCTTTTATTTTACTCATAGTTATCCTTTGCATTTTTACACCTTTTTAAGGTGTAGTATATTAAAGAATACTCTTTTCTTAACTCAAGCTTATGTACGCATGCATATTGACAAAGTGGCCAAATATTTAATGCGTAGGGCGGCCAAGTGTTGATGCGTGAAGTGGCTAAGTTGCCATGCGTGAAGTGGTCAAATGGAATGCGTACTTACAGCCACAATATACTCTTTTGGACTAGTTTTTGAATAATCAATATACTGATAATTGTTATAAGCTGCTATCATATCAAAAAACATTCTAGTAATACGACCGTTTAATTCATAAAATGGGTGCAGTGCTATGAGTTCACACTTATAATAAGCTAGTTTTTTGCAAATTCCTCTTTAGAAATATCACTGCAATCTTTTAAATAATTTTCAATTTTTAATGCATCAAATATTTTCTTGGATTCACTATGAACAAACGCACCTTGACAAAATCTAGAATCATCTTTTGCCATATTAAAATCTCTATATTTTCGAGCCCATTCATATAAAGACTCAAATGTTCTTTGATGCAAAGATTTAAAATACGCTTCATCAAAAATGGTATCTTCGGTTAGTTCACTGTGAAAAATTTCATATGCTTCTAAGATGAGCTCTTTTTCTACTTCATGGAGTGTATCACTATCTGTGATAATTGGAATATTTTTGGGTAAATCGGTATTATCAACCTCTAAAAACTTTTTAAATAATTATAACTGACTTTATCTTTAGTATATAACTTGTATGATATGACCAAAAAATGCTGAAGTAATTATAGATAGTATGAAATTTTTAACGTATTATTTTTATAAATTAAAGAATGATAATTTATAAAATGATTAAGAGTATTTTTATTTACAAATATCAAAAAAACTTATATAATTACATTGTGTAAAATTTTATTTCATATAGCTGCACTTTTTATAATTAATAATGTTAACTATACATACAAGATAATCTCTAAAAAAAGTTAGGAGGATAACGTGTATTCAAATAGAGAATTATTAAAAAAACAGGCATTTAATCTTTTCTCTGAAGGACTTGCAGAAGCTATCTCAGAGAAAATAGATCAGGATGCACAAATACAAGCAAAAGAACTTCCATCATCAAAAAACTTGGGTAGTGTTCTTCCTTATTCATTAGCAACAATTTTTTTGGCAGATAAGTTTTATGCAAAACTTAGTGTAGGAAAATTTTCTGGACAAATTAATATAAAATGGAATGGAATGGATGATTTTATATTTACACCCGATGAAAGTAATCCATTTTTATATACAACTTCTGAAGGTCGAATAATTCAGCCCCCGTTTAATGCAAACAGACGGTGGATATATACTCGTATTTTAAGAGGATTTAAAAAGTTTTCTTCTTGGGGGGGTATGCACCGGCATTTATTATACATGATTGGCTTTTTACTGCCAAAAAATGCCATTTTCAACCCGATACAGACTGGCAATTCTCAGAAACTGCACTTGTTATGGCAGAAGCAATGAAAACTCTTATGGAAGAAGGTATAGATGGTCATGATGGATCATTGATTAAACTGGAAAAAGCTGAAGATACTTTATATTTAATGTATAAAGCGGTTGATTCAATAATCGCTGAGAATGTTTGGGAAGATGATGAGGATATTAAGTGTTTTAGCTAAAACTATAAATAAGAATATACATAATTGAAAGGATCAACAATGGACAAACAACTATCAGAAAGTGAAGTTTTACAGTTATTGATGCAGGCGGAAGAGTATGAAGATGCTTTAGATGTTCTCCACCCTGAAGATGCAGTCAAAGAAGATCCCACAGTTTTTGAAACTTTTGATACAGCTTCATCAAAGTTAGCAATAGTCGTTGGGCATACACAAAGAAGCCAAGGGGCTTCTGGGGCTACGCCTATATCAACTACTGAATATATTTGGAACAAACAACTTGCAAAACATATCAAATCAATCGCTTCATCACACAATATAGGGTGTAAAATCTTTTATAGAGACGGTGTAGGTATCGTAGGGGCTTACAAAAGAGTAAAGATCTGGGAGCCTGACTCTTGTATTGAACTACATTTTAATGCTTTCAATGGTCAGGTTATAGGGACGGAAACACTTTATGGAGCTTATCATCCATCTAAAGATTGGGCTGAAGCTATTCAGCAAGCAATAATCAAGTTATATGATAGAAACCCTAAAAGTGATAGAGGAATCAAACAACGTAAAATTGGTGAAAGAGGTGGAAAAAATGTCAATCAGCTTGATACTATTCCAAGTTGTTTAGTCGAGCCATACTTTGGAGATGTATCCAGTGAGGCTGTACTGGCTGATGACTACTTGATTGATTTAGCAAAAGCTATTGTTGATACACATATCAATTATTTTGGATAACAAAGAATCTAATAAGGAGTAAAAATGAAACTAGATAAATATATTGTATTACGTAGTGAAAACCTTCCTTCAAAACCAGTTATGCCTGACTTTGGAGATTTGGCCATGCCTTCTGGAGTTCCAAATATTGCAGCATTTGGAGAAGGTAAAAGAGCTAATCATGAGACAGAACCTGAAATACTACAGATTGAAGAAGCTGAGTTATCTACTAAAGAGCGTAATGAGCTTAAGCGAGATCCACATACAAAAGGTATTGCTCAAGCTATGCCTTTACAATTAATCGAGCCTATGGACAAAAAAAACATTACTAACTCATCTGAAAGTCTTGATGTTTGGGGATTGGATGCTGTTAAAGCATCTCAATCAAGTTATGATGGAAGAGGGATTACTGTAGCTGTTCTTGATACAGGTATCAATCCTAATCATCCAGCATTTTCAGGAATGAACTTAATACAAGAGAATTTTACCAGTGAATCTGATGATGATATACATGGACATGGCACACACTGTGCGGGTACAATTTTTGGGCGAGATGTTGATGGTTTAAGAATAGGTGTCGCAAGAGGTGTAGAATATGCATTGATTGGAAAAGTGCTAGGTCAAGGAGGTAATACAACTGTAGATATTTCAAAAGCAATTAATTGGGCAATTCAAGGAGGTGCAAATGTCATTTCTATGTCACTTGGAATTGATTTTCCTAAATTTGTTGAAATAAATAAAGAAGTATATGGTTTTGATATAAAAGTTGCAACTTCAAAAGCTTTAGAAGCTTATCGTGCAAATATAAATCTTTTTAATTTACTTGCAAAACAAGCAAAAGCATATAGTATGTTTGGTCAGGGTTGTATTATTGTGGCAGCTTCTGGCAATGAGAGTAGAAGACCACAATATAGCATTGCTGCTGCCCCACCTGCAGCAAGTGAAGAGATCATTTCAGTAGGTGCTTTGCAAAAGAAACCTGGAGGTTTAGATGTAGCAGATTTTTCAAATACACAAGTTGATATTGCTGCTCCAGGTCAAGATATAATATCTGCAGACCACACAGGTGGTTTAATAACAATGAGTGGCACAAGTATGGCTACACCATATGTGGCAGGAATCGCAGCACTATGGGCACAAAAAGCTTTAGAAGAGACTGGAAAAATTGAATATGGGTCTCTAAAAGCTAAACTGATTGCTAGTGGTATAACAAAAGGTTTGACAGATCAAATCAGTGAAGATGATATAGGAACAGGCTTGGTGCAGGCACCGATAGAGTAGTTTACTAACAGTAAATTCTTAGTTTGATAGACTTGTTAATAACATACTCGTCCACTGTGAGACTTTGAACAGAAACAAAATCAAGTTTTCTCCAATAAAAGAGCCAAAACTTGGTAGTAATATCCAAAAAAGAAGATATAAAAGTAAAATGGGTACAATCAATCCGATTATAGGTGTAACAGTAAGATATATAGTTGCAAGAACTAATTTATCATAACTTTGATGCATTCTGGAAATTAACCAGTTTCGAATCGGTTGAGTAGCAACTAAAACTAAAGCACCGCCTGCTAACGCAAAATGAATCAAAGTTGGCAGGAAAGTTGAAAAAACCATAAAGTATATCCAATAATAATCAATATTATTGAAATTGGCATTTATTGAATTAAAAAAAGCAAATGTATCAATTATATTTGATATTTCTAAAAAAACAACCATTAAAACACTCATAAGTATAAGAAAGAATAATGCAAAAATAAAGTCTAAAAATGTCAATAAAAATGCTTGTAACCCAGTGTGATGGTGATCCTTTATTGCTTGTAATAATCCTCTACTAATTCCCAATGAAAACCAATCTAAAAACGTGTTTATAATAGGTAGTATTAAAAAAAATATTAAAGTTGTTTGTATCTCAATGGAAAAATTAAATATGTATAGAAAAAAATAGAAAAAATTAAAAATACTGAATTATAATTTTGAAATTTAAAGTAAATATATAATATAAATCCTAATATGACATATGAACCCAAAAGCCACATTATGGCGGTATAAGTTCCACTAAAAATATCCATAGCATCAGAAAGTGTTAGTAGCGTAAAACTAATAGTACAAAAGAAGAAAATAAAGATAGATAGAGCTATATTAAATTTCATTATTTTATTATTTACAACTTTATTGCTGAAAATAATATACTCTTTGATCTTAAATGTAAATATTATCTTGTTTAAGTAAATAATTCTTTTAAAACCTATACGTAAATTTTCTGGATACTTAATCACTGCAAACCATGTAAAAAAATAAAATATAAATACAGAAATAATGTATATCCGTCCATCAATTATTTGGGAAAAAATATTTTGAATATAATCTTGAAAAATATACAATACTTATAATTAACAATAAAAGAGTACCAGTAGGTTTTTTAATAGCTCTTTTCGTAAAGTAAGTATACATATAAAGTAAAGGAACACCTCCTAATATAATGACAAGTAATAATCTATTTAATTCGAATAAGGCATTATTCTTCTCCTGAAAGTACTTAAAGCTAATAACTTGTGACTCTGCACCTGCAGTCCAAAAAAATATAAAACTTAAAATAGAATACACAAGAGCTATCAAAAAAGTAAATTCAAATGAAGCAGTCGTCCAAGGGTTATATCCGAAAGTTTTGCATATAAAATTCTGTTTGTTTTGACATTTTTCTTTTGAGTTTTCAATACTTTGTTTATCTCCAATCCACCTAGCAAGTGTATCCAATACATACCCTAATATTGATAAATAAATATTTCCATATGTATTTTCTTTTATCCATTTGATGCGGGTGTTTAAAGAGTCAGTTTTAAATTGGTCATTTAGTATTTTCCAATTATATTTCCACCAAAATACTAAAATAATTAATAAAATTGCATAGAATAGGTTTTCTTTTGCAAGAGTTAAAACTATTTCTGCAAAATTCATAACAATTTTTTCTCCAAATTAAAAGAAATTATAAAATCCTTCAGCAAGGTAATCCTATTTTCTCATCTTTTTAAAAGACTATTTATCAAATCTATTATTATTTCCATTTTTCTGCCAAATGATAAAATATTTTTATAATTATAT
>JADGDK010000106.1 GCA_016744895.1 Campylobacterales bacterium
ATAGAAGGCTCAACTCCGCCAAATGTTTTAACAGGATCCGTTCTTTCTAGATAGGTACACTCAGGAAGTACTACATCTGCATACATCACAGTATCACTTGGCATAGTATCTATACAAACAACTAATTCCATCTCTTTTAACATTTTAGCTGTTTTAGCAGAATTTGGCATATTCATCATAGGATTGTGTTTGTAACAAAACATTCCTCTAACTTTATAATCCATTTTCTTTTCTAAAAATCTATTTCTCCAACCAAGCCATGAACCTCCACCTGATACAACAGCACAATCATCATAACCAGCTTCACCTTTTTTTACATTTTTCTTTTTAGTAACAGCTCTTGCTTGTGCTCTATCATACATAGGCATTAACGAGTCATGCCCTTTGATCTTAAGTTTACTTCCAAAGATTAATCCACCTTTAGCATCAATTCCACCACCAAGTCCTTGGAAAATTGCCATTGCACGACGAAGTTGGAAATCATTTTTTGCAAATGTAGATCTTCTTCCTGGATAATAGATAGCTTTTGGAGCATGCGCCATAAATTCTCTAGCAATCTCTTCTATATCTTTAGCTCTAATACCTGTGATTTCTGATGCCCACATTGGTGTATATTTATTTATAATGATATGACTTCTATATTCTTCAAAACCATTAAAATATTTTTCAACATACTCTTTATCATATAACTCTTCAGTAAGTACCACATAAGTAAGTGCCAATACAAATGCTAAATCTGTTCCAGGATTAATACCAAGCCATTTATCAGCTTTTGCCGCAGTATTGGTAAATCTTGGATCTACACAAATCATCTTTGCACCACGACCTTTGGTACGTTTAAATGCGTCCATGGTATCTGGAGTAACAATTGCTTCAGCTCTATTTGCACCAGCCATAATAATATAATCAGCATTGTCAAGATCAGCTTGAGGATAAGCTCCAATTGTCACACCATAACCAGATGCTACAGTTTGAAGACAGATTGATGCGTGATTTAGCCAATTTGCAGAACCAAATGCTTGGTAAAAAGTTTTAAAAGTATGTTCAGCCATACCCTCACCTGCACAAAATAGGAATGAAGATCTATTATCTTTCTCTTCATCAAGGATATGCAACATTTTAACTTTTATATACTCAAAAGCCTCATCCCAAGTCACTTTTTTGAACTTACCACTTCCTTTTTCCCCATCTCGAATCATAGGTGATTTTAGTCGATCTGGATCATATAATGCTTGAAGTCCCGCATTTCCACGAGCACATAACATATTTTTTGACTTTGGAAACAATGGGTTTGGATTTAGTTTTGTAACTACACCCCCTTCAACACGTGCTAATGCCGCACATTTATTTACGCACATTTCACATAGTGTTGCTACTTCTGTTGCATCACCTGTACCAGTCTTGGTAGTTGCTTCTATTTTTCTTTTCTCTTGGCTACTTGAAAAAAGATTCGTTGTGGTGATAGAGGTTCCACCAGCAATTGTTAAAGCGACACTACCTTGAAGGAATTTTCTTCTTGAAACTTCAACCTTCATAAGCATTTCTCCTTTAATTTATTAGATATCCAGCCCAAATTAGGACAATAAGTATCCTAATTATTAGTTTATCTTATAGATTATAGCAGTAAAATTTATGATTTTTAATGATTCAAGTCAAAAATTGCGTTTTTTTTATCTTTATTGATTAGTTTTATCGTCAAAAAATAAGAGAAAGTTATCTTTCTCTACTTTTTATAAATAATAAGCATATCATCTAAAACACCATTTTCAAAGTCTTTATGACAATTCCAACAGTCTGATTTATCTTTAATTTTTTTATCCTTATAAGCACTTTTAGGAATATGTTTATGTGTCTCTCTCCAATAAGCTGTTTTAGTAATTGCTTTTGGTCTTCTATTCCCTAAAGATTTCATCGTTTTAATAGAAGCTTCTCTAGTAGAGTGTTCAGCTGAATTATCATATAAAAACTCTCTAATTGATGCTTGATTACTCAAAGAGATATTTGCCTCAGTGATCTCTTCACCAAAATGATTATCCATATCATCAACAATACGTTTCCATGATTTTTCAGGTAGTAAAAAAGGTGGATACACTTTATGACAATCATCACCACATGACTTATAAAAAACAGGATGTTGCTCTTCATAATTTATATTTGTATATTTACGAAGTGTTAAAAAATTATAATTACTACTAACAACAAAAAAGTAAGTTCCAACAGCAATAAAAATCGTCGTAAAAGCAAAAATTGCTAAACCTGTTTTTACTGTTGTATCATCACCCTCAGTTTTTTTATAGCCTGTTACCATGGCAAATACCATGTCTGTTTTATGCCAAAATTGCTCTATCATAACACCGGTAATATGAAGAATAACCCATGTCAAGAAAAGATATGATCCATATTTATGTATCATAGTTAACAGTCCCATATAGTGGCTGTGTGTAGTATTTAAGTCCATTAAAAGACCTTTAGCCTCTTGCACACCATAAAGAAGTAATCCAGAAGCAACAATAACGGAACCAACACCCAATGCCCATATAGTAAACCAACTAGACGCTGGATTATGACCTGCAGGAACTTTTCTCCATCTATTTTGTATTTTTTCAACAAAATAGTGTTTTAGTTGGGTTGGTTTTAATTTAAAGGTATTAAAAGTTGCATACTGTGGACCAATAAAACCCCAAATAATTCTATAAATAATAATAGTCAAAAAAATAAAACCAAGAGCTACATGATCATGCAACAAATGTTCATAAAAAGAAGTTATAAATGCAGTTACGAAAGAGAATGCCATCATCCAATGGATGATTCGTGTACCAATTGGCCATACGAAAACATATCCGGGCTTTTTATTCATCAATGAGTCCCATAAACATAAATTATTATGTCGAAAAGTATAACATAACTTAATTGACGAAATAATTAAAAGTAAGTAACAGAATCCTCGTCACTTATATTTAAGGTACATTTTTTAGAGTACTAATCTACATCTATGCACCTTAGAAGTACGAAAGTGAAGTCATAACTAAATAGTTTAGTTAGACCAACACTTTCTATAAAACTTATTCAGGTTTTTTATAAAAACTTTTTTCTAAAAATTTAGCCATGTCTTTAACATCATAATCATAGCCTTTTTCAATCAATTTTTTCATGTTATGTTCCATAACATCATGCTCTGTACCAGACGATTGATTTAAACCACCATTTTTAACATCATAAAGATCAAGCTCCATCTCTTCAGCTTGTCTATCATTAAGTGCTGGACCTTTTTTCTCTTTTACACCTTCACCACTTGCACCATGGCACTTTTTACAACTTTGTTCATAGACCTCAGCTGAAGTTTTACTATATGTAATTTTTTCGCCTGCATCAGGTGTACCACCATCTAAACAACCCGTTAGTACAAAAGCAGTTGCAACAGTCATTAGCATCACATTTGTTTTTTTCATATTTTTATCCTTTTATCTTTACTATTTTCTCTTACGCTCTACCAGAAAGCATACCATATTGTGTCATTGGTTTAAGTGCATAAACTTTAAGTAACCACCAAATATATCTCTCTTGTGTTGGATCAAGTGGGAATGAAGGAGTTGGTTTTTTAGTCCAGTTAAACTCAGCAAGCATTACAGTACCGATACTAGTGATAAGTGGACAAACAGTATATCCAGCATACTTAGAAGTACCCACTTTACCTTCCATAGCAGCAATTAAATTATCACAAACTACTTTATATTGTTTTCTAGCAGATCCACCAGTTTTACCCATTGGAACAGCTGCAATATCACCTAATGAAAAAATATTTTTATATTTAATATGTTGTAAAGTCTCTTTATTTACAGGAACCCAACCTTTACCTGAACCAACTGGAGATTGTGCAATCTCTTTAGCTGCAGACATTGGAGGAGTAATATGTAAAAAGTCAAAAGGTACTTCAATAGTTTTACTTTTCATTTCAATTCCGTACTCTTCAAGATCTTCATCCCAAGCACCTTTTTGTTTCCAGTGTCTATTAAATGTTGCAGTTTTTGCAGTAGGATCAACAGCAATAAGATTATGTCTATAGTTCCACTTCATATCTCTTTTTTCAAATTGTTTTTGAATTGCATTGTGATACTCTGGTACACCAAACATTTTACTACCATTTGGATAAAAAGTAAGGTCTGCATTTGCTCTTGCACTTGTGCCTGCTTCTCTAAGTCTTGCATCTGTTAGATACATAATTTTCTTTGGTGCACCACCACATTTAATTGGTGTATTTGGATGTGTGAAAACACCTCTTACTTTTTTACCACTTTTAGCATCAGCAATAAATTTTTGCATGTTTGCCCATGTATCAGTTGCGCCATTTTGATAATAGATAGATGAGATACCATTTTTACCAATGATACCATTAACAGCAGCATCACTACCACGCGATAAAATTGAATCAGTAATACCAAGTCCTTGAATCTTTGAGAAATCCAACTGTAAACCTGCCGCAATAATCATAAAATCATATGAAACTTCTTGTCCACCAGCAGTTTTTACTGTATTGTTTTCAGGATTAAACTCAACGGCTTTATCTTTGATAACTTTTACACCACTTGGTACAAAATCAGCAGTTTTATAATCTATATCGCTATCTTTCCATAATCCAGCACCTACAAGAGTTTGACCTGGTTGGTATGATGTTGCAGTATCCCCTGGTTCAATCACAGTAATGTCAGGGTTGCTAAGTGTGTTTGTTAATCTTGCTGCAGTTGACATACCAGCCAAACCACCACCAATAATTAAAATCTTTCCTTTAGCACTACTAGCTTTTGCTTCAGTAGCAGCTTGGGCATTTGTGCCACCTAGTAAAAATGCAGATGAGCCAACAGCTGCCATTTTCATCGCATCTCTACGAGACACGCCATGGCTTTTTAGCTCTTGCTCAACAGCATCAACCATTTTCTTTAAATCTTTTTGTTCCATATTTGCTTCCTTTGAAAAAATATCCTAGCAGTCTAACATAATTAATTTTACTTATAACTTAAAAAGAAATTATTATCATAAAATGTTATAAGATTTGTTTAATCATCACCTGAGCAGAGACAACGCCTCTAAACTCATTTTTAGAAACACTACATATTAGGTCTACATGATAACCACTTTTAATCTCTTTATCAAAATTAAACTCAATAGACTCCAATGTCATCTCATCACTTAGCAATGTAAGCTTTTGATGATTTTGATTTGCACCAATAACTTTTCCAGTTTTTACATAAGCATTTTTAAGTAAGAAATGTGGTTTAGGATTTTTTTGTCCATAAGGTTCATAAAGTTCAAGAATATTTAAAAGATCAAAACCAATAGCACTAGGATCTATCTCTCCAACCACTTCACTACGTTCTATAAATGCTTCATCATCTACAGTTGCTAAATCAAATTCTATCGCTTTTTTAAAAGTTTCTAAAGAAGATGCATAAAGGGACATTCCAGCTGCACCTTTATGTCCACCATACCCTAAAAGGTGTTCTTGTTGTTTTGTAATATATCCTAAAATATCAATACTTCCAACACTTCTCGCACTACCCTTTGCTTTACCATCAGTAATAGAAAATACTATAGCAGGCTTTTTATAACGACGAGATAATCGTGATGCAACAATACCGATAACACCTTCATGCCATCCTTCACCCCAAGAAACAATGATATTTTGACTCTCATCTACTGATAGTACAGCTTGTTCAAAAAGTTCATGTTCTATCTCTTTTCGTTGGTTATTCAAACTTGAAATATATTCTAGGTTTTGCATCGCCTCATGTTCATTTTTGGAGCGTATCAATTCATATGAAAGTGTTGCATCTTTAAGTCTACCAGAGCTATTAATCAAAGGTGCAAGTAAAAAGGATATATCATCACTTTTAAAACTACTTTTTCTATAAAAATTTTGAACTGCTTTAAAAAATGGTCTTTGAATTTTATTAATATTTTTGAGACCATTTTTGACCATAGTTCTATTGATACCCTTAAGCTCCATCATATCTGCAACAATTGCAATCGCTAAAACATCAAGAAACTTTGAAAGGTTATACTCAATACCAAGCTCATCTTTGATTGCTGCTACAAAATACCATGCTACCTGCGCACCACAAATTTCAGATGTAGGAAAAGCACAATCATGTTGTTTAGGATTTACAATGGCATAAGCCTCCGGTAATGTTTCAGGAACAGTATGATGATCTGTGATAATAAGGTCAATTCCTTTTTCTTGACAAGCCTTAGCAGCTTCAACCGCGGAAATACCATTATCTACTGTGATAATCAAATCAACATCAACTCTATCAATAATCTTTGGACTGATACCATAACCATCTGCAAAACGGTTAGGAATTTTTAATGTAACATTTGCACCAATATCATCAAAAAACTCCATCATGATCACAGATGAAACAACACCATCAGCATCATAATCACCAACTACAGCAATTCTCTCACCATTTTGAATTGCTAACTTAACCCTTTTAGCCGCTTT
Source organism: Campylobacterales bacterium (assembly GCA_016744895.1). GTDB lineage: Bacteria > Campylobacterota > Campylobacteria > Campylobacterales > QNZT01 > SZUA-1433. The sequence continues at coordinate 6,497 of JADGDK010000106.1, forward strand.
TTCTACATCTTTAAGCTCTGAAGGGTGAGGAATAGAAGCGAGTGAGCTACACGTATCATCTGCAAATCGCTTAGCTAAAATCGCCTCTATATCTTCTTGGGAAAGTCTTTGCATCAACTATTTTTATACTCTAAAGAAGCATTCACAAAACCAAGTATGGCTTCATTTGGATTTTGTAATCTTGAAGTAAACTCAGGATGAAACTGAACTCCTAAAAACCATGGATGATCTTTTAATTCAACAACTTCAATTAACCCATCAGATTCACCACTGATAATCAATCCTTCTTTTTCGCAAGCTGGTCTATACTCTGGGTTGGCTTCATATCTATGTCGATGTCGTTCAACAATTTTCTTTTTTCCACCATAAACTTTTTGCAGTAGTGAACCTTTTTTGGTATTACATTCATAAGCACCAAGTCTCATAGTTCCACCAAGTGGACTCTTATGCGTACGAAGTTGTTTATTTCCACTTGCATCCATAAATGAATCAATAAGATAGATGATAGGATTTTTAGTTTCAGGGTCAAACTCTACAGAATCTGCATCTTTAATCTCTAATACATTTCGCGCAAACTCTACAAGGGCAAGTTGCATACCTAAACAAATTCCTAAAAATGGTATCTTCTGCTCTCTTGCAAATTTAATCGCATTGATCTTACCTTCAACTCCACGTTGACCAAATCCACCTGCAACTAAAATACCATCTACATCACATAAAATATCTTTACAATCTTCACTATCAACTTTTTCACTATCAATCCATTTCAGATTTACACGTGTATCAAGATTTGCTCCCACGTGTACAAAAGATTCTGTTAATGATTTGTATGATTCTTTAAGGTCTAAATATTTTCCAACAAATCCAATTGTCACATCTTTTTTAGGTGCAATCACATTTTTAACAAGCCCACTCCAATCTTCCATGTCCGGCTTTAATAATTCCCATCCTAAACTCTCACAGATAGGATCTAAAATATTTTGCGATTGAAAATGCATAGGCACTTCATAAATAGACTTTGCATCAAGTGCTTCTATAATAGAGTTATTCTCAACACCACATGAGGAAGCAAGTTTTAACTTCATACTTTTAGGAATAGGAACTTCTGCACGGCAAATAATGACATGTGGAAGAATACCAATACGTCTAAGTTCTTGTACTGAGTGTTGTGTAGGCTTAGTTTTAAGTTCTCCTGCAGCTTTTAGATAGGGAACCAACGTAAGATGGATATACATAGCCCTATGTTTTCCAAGCTCAGTTTTAAGCTCTCGTATTGCTTCTAAAAATGGTAAACTCTCAATATCTCCAACAGTACCACCTACTTCAACAATCAAAACATCATTGCCTTCACCAGCATCAACGATACGCTGTTTGATTTCGCCTGTAATATGAGGAATAACCTGTATCGTTTTACCTAAATAATCCCCTCTTCTTTCACGCTCAATAACTGAAGAGTAGACTTGACCTGTTGTAAAGTTATTACTTTTAGAAAGACTGATATCTAAAAATCGTTCATAATGTCCGATATCCAAATCCGTTTCAGCACCATCAGCTGTCACAAAGACTTCACCATGTTCCAAAGGACTCATAGTTCCTGGATCTACATTGAGATAAGGATCAATTTTTAACATGCTTACTTTTTTACCTGCATGCTTGAGAAGCGTTGCGATACTTGCTGACGCAATACCTTTACCTAATGAGCTTAAAACGCCACCTGTTACAAAAATATATCTTGTGTTTGAATCTGCCATGTAGTATCACCTTCTATTGAAAGACTGATTATAGTTAATTTGGTCTAAAAAATGGATAAAAAGAGTAACTTTGTAAACTACATAAGATAAATTAAACTATCTTCAAAAAACTTATAAAATATTTTTTTAGGGGCTAGACTAGTTTAGCAGGTATAAAGTACGTAAGGGGTACGATTATATCGATGAAAAACAAGTACATAAAAG
>JADGDK010000107.1 GCA_016744895.1 Campylobacterales bacterium
TCAAGTCTACATGATTGAAAAAAGTGATTTTTCTGCCTTTAAAATTAGTGATAAAAAACCAGAAGGAATCACTGCACCTATCGTAATGCATATCGCTTCACTGCAAGCAAATATAGCACTACGTTATCTTGTAGGGCTCTCTGTCAAAAAAGATCTGCTCTATTATCTCTATTTCGATAACCATGGGGAGTTGATAACTCAAAAATTCAACATGCCAAAGGTTACTCATGGATGAAAAAGAGAAGAAATTAAAAGAGATAGAAGCACTTCTCAAAGTCTATGATGGAGAGATGGAAATTAATGCTTATGTTTTAAAGTATCTCACACTTGAAGAATTAGAATCGATAGAGTTAAATATACTCAAAAAACAAGGCAATGTGATAGAAGATAATTCTCAGTGGCTTGAGCAATTTAAAAAAGAGTTAGATCTGAAATAGCACCCGAGGAAATAAAATTCCTTCGGGTATGCTTGAAAAACTTCTTGGATTAGAAGTTTACAGTTGCTGAAATTGTTTTAAGTTTACAGCTATCGATTTTAGTCATATCTGCACAACCACATTTAGCATAGTTTTTATAACCAACTAATACTTTCTCTTCATAACTCTCATATACTGTTCTACATTTAGTTACTGTACATTTTTTAGCAACAACAATTCCACTTGTTTTACAAGCATCTGATCCACTATCTTTGAAATCTACTGCAGATTTTTGTTCTTCATCCCAACACTGTTTTTTAGGGATTTTTTTGATTACTGTTTTCCAAATTGGCTCTGACTTGTATACTGGAAAATCACACTTTACTGAACCTGCTTGAAGACTAACTGCTAAACCTAAACCTACTAACGCTGCTAATGTTTTGTTCATTTTGAACTCCTTTAAATTTGTTTTACGCTGTCAGTATATGAGAATCGTATAATCAAGTCAATAAAGGTAAATTATTTTTTATCTTTTAGGAAGTTTTAATTTTATGAAAAATATTGTATATTTAGAGAAAATTGAATTTTGAAACTTAAATTTAAGTCAATTTTTTTCTACTTTTGGTAAATTTTATTTACCTTTATAGCATAAAGGCATATTTTAGTTCACCCTTATACTACAAATGGTAACAGAATTAAAAATTAATAGTTGTTGTAATAAACTTTAATTTCTTGTTACTGATTTTAGAAAACTCTGTACATCCGCACTTTGCTGTATTTTTATAACCAACAAGTACTTTTTCTTCACAGCTTTCATAAACTGTCTTACATTTTGTTACTGTACATTTTTTAGCAACAACGATCCCCTCAACCTTACAAGCGTCTGATCCACTATCTTTATAGTTGATACCACTTACTTGTTGTTCATCCCAGCACTCTTGTTTAGGAATCTTTTTCACTACGGTTTTCCATACTGGCTCACATTTTGTTACTGGAAAATCACATGATACAGATCCAGCTTGAAGTGATACTGCTATCCCTAATACCGCTAATGTAGATATAATTTTTTTCATCACTACCCCTTTTTAGATAAGTTTTTTTTACCTTGTAAGTATAGTGTTATTGGGTATTTGAAGTCAATTTAGACAATAAGTGTAAATTATTAAAGTAATTATGAGGTAGATAAAAGTATCTATAGAAGTAAGTCTCAAAAAGTAGTACTACTTTATAAATCAGTACTACTTGGTGTATTTTATATTAGCTTTTTGGATTTTTAAAATATGTTTTCATATCACGTTTGAGCTCTTCCATCTGTTTTAAACCAACATAGCCTTGAAGAATTTCCCCATCTTTGATATAAAGAAGTGCTGGAACTTGGGGTGTACCATACTTTGCAACAAGTTCTTCACTTTTTTCAATATTTACTTTATAGATCTTAATACCTTTAGATTTTGCATCTAATTTGATAAGATTTTGTTCCATCTCTTTACAAGGATTACACCATGAGGCATAAAAGTCTACTATAAAACTTCCTTTTTTAATTGTCTTTTCAAACTCTTCAACACTCTTTAAATGATCAAAAGAAAATGCACTTGAAGCACCTAATATAGCGACTAAAGCCACTGTTACCAATTTATTCATATCTTCTCCCTTGAAGCTTTTTATAATCCTAACATAAAAAATTAGATTTAGTATAAAATTTTTAATACCAAGGTAAATATATTTTACCTTGGTTACTTATCGTGACTATTTTCTAATTTTTTGCTATACTTATAGAGGTACAGCAGATGATTGCTAGCTTTAGCTAGAGGAAAGTCCGGGCTGCATTAAGACAAGGTTCCATCTAACGGATGGCTGGGGTAACCCAAGGGACAGTGCAACAGAAAGTATACCGCCAATTTTTTGGTAAGGGTGAAACGGTAGAGTAAGAGCCTACCAGTACTTTGAGTAATCTTAGTAGCTATGTAAACCCAACCTGCAGCAAGAAATGCATGGTATAAGTCTTAAATTTTTTGCACTTCGCTAAAGGATTATTGTAAAATAGTCATTAGATAAATAATCATCCAACGACAGAATCCGGCTTATCGCTGTACCAACCTATAAAATTTTAAAAAAATCTAAACTATCCGATACTACATGAAATATCTTTAAAAATTAGGGATTTAAATGAAGACAATTGCTGGAGATAAATATAGTATCTCTATTTTATATGTAGAAGATGAACAGAGTATTCGAGAAGGATACACAAAAGCACTTCATAGACTTTGTGATAAATTGTATATTGCACAAAATGGCAAAGAGGGATTAGAACTTTATAAAGAGTATAAACCTGATATCATCATTAGCGATATCAAAATGCCTGTAATGAATGGTATTGAAATGGTAAGAGCAATTAGAGAAATTAATCCTGATGAATGCTGTATTATTTTTACAACTGCCCATAGTGACAGCTCTTATCTTTTTGAAGCATTAGAACTTCAAGTTAATGGATATCTGCTTAAGCCAGTGCAAAAAAATATACTCAAATCAAAAATAGAAAATTTATCAAATATTATTATCAAAGAAAAAATAAATCTTGAACAAAAAATACAAATTGAGGAGCAAAAAACTATTTTACAAAACATCATTGATACAGAACAAAACCTTTTACTTGTTACTGACTTTCAAGATGTTTTATTTGCTAATAGTGCTTTTTTAGAAAGTTTTCAAGTAAAAAATGTAGAAGAATTCAATCAAAAATGTGAACGTCTTTTAAATATATTTTTACCACTTCCAAACTATTTACATCAAGGGCTTACAAATAAAAATGAGACCTTTTATGATCTTATCAAAAAAACAGATGAAAGCAAACGCTCTGTTACACTTATCAGCACGCATGGTAATCCCAAAGCTTATCACATCAACATATCACAAATCCGTCATAAAAACCGAGACTCTTATCTTTTAAGTCTTACAGATATCACAAAGATGAATATAGAAAAAATTCATACAGAGAAAAAAGCTTATTATGATGGTTTAACTGGTGTATATAATAGACACAAATTTAATGAGCTGTTTGATTTTGAATTAAAAAGGGTGAAAAGACATAATCATAATACGGCACTTGTCATCCTAGACATAGATCATTTTAAGAACTTTAATGACCTTTATGGACATCTTATAGGGGATGAAGTATTGATTTTAATCTCTGCAATGATGCAAAAGAGTATTCGAAACACTGATGTATTTGCCAGATGGGGTGGTGAAGAGTTTATAATATTATTACCACAAACAGACATAGAAATTGCCCAAGATATTATTGAGAATTTAAGAGTTATTATTGAAAATACTCAGCATAAAAGTGCAGGAAAAGTGACTGCATCTTTTGGTATCACACAGCTTGTATCAACTGACTCTATACAATCTGCTTTTAAAAGATGTGATAAAGCACTGTATCAAGCAAAAGAAAATGGTAGAAATAGAGTTGCAACTTTAACAACAAAAAAACAAAAGCTTAGACAAAAAGTATGTCATTAATAAGTACTAAAAAAATCACCCTTTTTTTACTTGTTATATTTACCACTATGCGTCTAAATGCTACTGATACTTTAACACCTGTCTCACTCCAGCTTCAATGGAAACATCAATTTCAATTTGCTGGATATTATATGGCAAAAGAGAAAGGTTTCTATAAAGATGTAGGAATTGATGTGAATATTAAAGAATTTCATCGTGATATTAATATTATCGATAATGTTCATACTGGAAAGACAGAGTTTGGAACTGGACGTTCATCTCTTCTACTGCATAAAGAAAAAGATATTCTCCTTTTAAGTGCTATTTTTCAATCTTCACCATATGTTCTCCATGCAAAAAAAAGAGACGATATCCAAACACTAAATGATATAAAAAATAAAACCATTATGTTTTCAACAAATTTAGAAGATATGGCTTCTATAAATGCCATGCTTAAATCAGAAGGTATCTCAAAAAATGATTTTATAATAAAAGAGCATAGTTATAATTATAATGATCTCATCAATGAAAAAGTAGACTTAATGTCTTCATATATTTCAAATGAACCTTTCATACTAAAACAAAAAGGTGAAGAATCTATTATCTTTAACCCTAAAGATTATGGTTTTGATTTCTATGATGATATCCTCTTTAGTTCATCAAAGCTTGCACAAAAAAATCCAGACCTTGTAGACAACTTCCGTAGTGCATCTTTAAAAGGATGGGAATATGCTTTTACCCATATTCAAGAGAGCGTACAACTTATCAAAGAAAAATATAATACTCAAAATAAATCACTTAATGCTCTTATATATGAAGCATATAGTCTGAAAGAACTAGCTTTAAAACCAGGAGTTCAATTGGGAACAATTGAACCTCTTCGTCTTAGAGTCATTGCTAATACTTACAAACTTTTAGGATTAGAGTCCAATACTAAAAAAGATCTATCCTCTATTATTTATATACCACTAAAAGCACAAAAAACTAAGCTAAATAACCAAGAACTTATACACCTTCAAAATAAAGAATCTATTAAAATGTGCATTGACCCTAACTGGATGCCTTATGAAAAATTTGAACATGGTAAACATGTAGGAATGAGTAGTGATTACTTTAAATACATTCAAAACTTTATTAACAAACCAATTGAAGTTGTGCCTGTTCAAAGTTGGGAAGAGTCTTTAGAACGAGGACAAAAAAGAGATTGTGATATTTTTTCTCTCATTATGAAAACACCACATAGAGAGACATTTTTAAATTTCACAGATCCTTATTTCTCTTTTCCATTAGTCATAGCTACTACTATGGATAAAGTTTATGACAATAATCTAAAAAAGGTTGTAACTAAAAAAATTGCAATGGTCAAGGGATATGCCTTTACTGAAATATTTCAGTCAAAATATCCTGATATAGATATCATAGAGGTAAACAATATCTCTGCTGGATTAAAATTAGTCAATGAACGTAAAGTATATGGTTATATCGATACATTACCAACACTAAATTATGAAATCCAAAGAAAATATATTAATAGTTTAAAAATTAACGGACAATTTAATGAGTACTGGAAGCTTGGCATCGGAGTTAGAAATGATGACCCTATACTATATTCTATTTTTGAAAAAGCTGTCAAAAGCATTGATACTGAACAGGTACAAAATATTTTTGATAAATGGCTCCAAGTCTCATATACCCAAAAATTTAATACACAAACATTACTACAATGGTTTAGTCTTATTATTCTTATATTACTTTTAATACTTTATAAATACCTCCTGAGTATCAGACACAATAAAAAGCTTAAAGAATCACTTGATAGCTTTGAAATGCTTCTAGAATCAACACTTGAAGGAATTGGTATCTTTGATCAAAATGGAATATATGTTCACTCCAACAAAATTATTTCTAAACTCTTTGGATACACCAAAGAAGAATTAGAAGGCAAACATGTAATGGATTTTGTTGCGAAATCATCACACAAACTCATTAAATCAAAAATGAAAAACCCTAATCCATATCCATACGAAGCACAAATGCTAAGAAAAGATGGTACACAATTTTTTGCATTAGTGAGGGGGCATAATATTGTATGGAATGAAAAACATGTAAGAATCTCTTCAGTCATTGATATATCAAAAATTAAACAACTCCAAAATGATGTAGAAATTTTAAATAAAAATTTAGAACAAAAAGTTGCATCACAAGTTGAAGATATTAGAGAAAAAGATCAACTACTACTGCATCAAAGTAAATTAGCGGCTATGGGAGAGATGATAGGAGCAATTGCCCATCAATGGAGACAACCATTAAATGCACTTAATATAAATATTCAAAACCTAGATGATGATTTTGAAGAAGGTCTAATTAATAAAATATTTATCGATGAATTTATCCAGAAAAGTAGTCAAACAATTCAATTTATGAGTAAGACAATTGATGATTTTAGAGATTTTTATAAAATTGATAAAGTCAAAGAACCATTTTCAGCACTTACCTCAATTCAATCAGTTGTAGCCATACAAATAGCACAACTTAATCACTATAATATTATTCATACAATTTCAGGTGATGACTTCATAATTAATGGTTATATAAATGAATTTCAACAAGTTATTCTAAATCTTCTGTCAAATGCAAAAGATGCCATTACCTCTAACGGTATAGAACACGGAAAGATAGAGATCAAACTGATACATAACAGTATCAGGATAAAAGATAATGCGAGAGGTATTAATAATGAGTTTATCCAACGTATATTTGAACCTTATTTTACAACAAAAGAGCAAGATATAGGTACAGGGATTGGTCTTTATATGTCAAAGTTGATTATAGATGAACATATGAATGGATTACTAAGTGTAAAAAATCACGATGATGGAGCTGAATTTATTATCACTTTTAAATAGTTGGTTTACACTCTAAAGATACTTATAATATGGTTTCTTCTATTCAGAGAATTCTATTTTATGCCGATATACATAATTGAAATACCTTAAAAATAGAAGGAAATATTATGTTAAAAAATTTCAGTTTAGGAAAAAAACTGTTATTAGGATTTGGAGCTGTTTTAACTGTGATGGTTATTGTATCTGTTATATCATATACAAGTATCAAATCAATTATACACTCAGCCCATTGGGTTGAACATACCCATGAAGTTATCAAGGCAGGTGACAATGTTTCTGCTGCAATGATAGATATGGAAACGGGACTTAGAGGTTTTTTGATTACAGCTGATATGAGCTATTTGGAACCATATAACAGTGGAAATAAAAATTTTGCTACATATATTGATGAAGGGCCAAAGCTCACAAGTGATAATCCTGCACAAGTTAATAGATGGAACGCTATAAAAGAGCTCAAAGAACAATGGATAAGCAAGTGGGCTGAACCTGAGATACAAAAGAGAAAAGAAATCGCTAAAGGAACAAATTCTTTAACAAGTTTTAAAGAGATTTCAGCAAGAACTTTAGGTAAAGAGTTATTTGATGGTATAAGAGTTAAGTTAAATGAACTGGATAACAAAATACCTGTTTTTAATATAAAAGAAAAACATCTCATCACACTTACTACACTTGATTTAGTCAACATGGAAACGGGTCAAAGAGGATTTTTATTAAGTGGTAAAGAAGCTTCTTTAGAGCCTTATACTCAAGGTAAACAAAACCTATTAGAGCATTTAAAAATATTAAAAAATACTATGCCAAACCTTGCAAATGATATCAAAGAGATAGAGAATGCGGTCAATAATTGGCAAGAACAAGTTGCCGAGATAGAGATAGATGCCAGAAGAGATATGAACCAATACAAAGTTACTTTAGACAATTTAATAGCAGATATGGCAAAAGGTACAGGCAAAAGTTATATGGACACGATTCGAGGGAAAATCAATGAAATTATTGAAGCTGAAGAAAAACTGATTGTACAAAGAATAAAAGATCAAGAAGATATAGCACAATTTGCACAAAATTTTTCGATCATAGGTACAATCCTTGCAGTTCTTTTAGGTTTGATAATCGCTTTTGTAAGCACTAAAAGTATTGTTGGATCACTAAATAAATTTCAAACAGGACTTTTAGGATTTTTTCGATACTTAAATAAAGAGAGTGATAAAACTGAACTTTTAGATGATAGTGCCCGTGATGAAATAGGCTTTATGGCAAAAGTAGTTAATGATAATATTACAAAAACTAAAACAGTCATTGAGCAAAACAACCTGTTAGTGAGTGAAGCAGATCAAATCATAAACAAAGTCAAACATGGTCAATACAATAACACAATCAATCAATCAACTGTTGATGGCTCTTTAGATGAACTAAAAAATGGCGTCAACGATATGATTAGCTCGACAAAAGAGTACTTCTCTCAAATGAATGGTATTTTACAGGAGTATACTCATTATGATTATAGAAAAGATATTGATTTGAAAAAAATTGAAAAAGATGGATATTTTGAACAGCTAGTATAAAATATAAAACAATTAAGCGCAGTCTTAGTAGGCTATTTATATG
>JADGDK010000108.1 GCA_016744895.1 Campylobacterales bacterium
GTCAACTCAAATTTGACCTTTAGTGGAATGCTAGAATATTCGTTGATACCCCGTTGCTTGCAGCGGGGTAGTTCATTTTAGCCCAAAAGAGGGCTAAAGTTTTTAAACTAAAGATTCCTCTTTGTTTGGAGTTGTAATTTTTGTACTTTTATAAGGTGCATTATACATTTTTGCATAATATTCATGTGCCATTCTATTTGAATCAAAGTATGGCAGTACCTCATGCATTGATTCTTTAATGATATTAATCCACCTTTTTTGATCATTATAGTAGGTAGGGATGATCTCATTTTCAAGTACATCCATCATATTTTTATTATCCAGTTTATCTTGTTCTTCAGTTGAGAGGTGTTCATCACATCCAGGAATTGTATAGGCATTGATTCCATGTTTAGCAAATTCAGGATGCCAACCATCAGGAATAGAGAAGTGAATTGCTCCATTCATTGCTGCTGTCATACCACTAGTCCCTGAAGCTTCTCTGTTTACTCTAGGTGTATTGATCCAAACATCAGCGCCTTTTTTCAGTACAGCAGATAATCCTAATTCATATCCTGTGAGGACTGCGATGTTTTTGATATCTTTTGAGAGGTAAACTAAATCATTAAAGATACTTACTGCTATTCCGTCAGTTGGATATGGTTTTCCAGCCCAGATAATTTGTACTGGCTTATCACTATTTTCTAATATTTTGAGAAAACGTTCATAATCATATTTTAAAAGACCGGGTCTTTTATATTCAGCAAATCTTCGTGCCCAGACGATTGTTAATACATCGGGATCAAACATTTTCCCTGTTTGATTGGCTACTGTGTTAAAAAGCATTCTTTTAAGATGTTTTTTACGTGATACGATCTCATAATCAGCATTATCATCATATGCTCTAATCAAACCTTTATCTTGCCAGTATCTTCTATTTTGTGCATTGGTAATTGGAATAATTTTTTCATTATCTTTAAGTACATCTTTCCACATATCATTTGCGACATCTGCATGCATTTTTGAGACAGCATTTGACATTTTAGAGAGTTTTAGTGCGCCCACAGTTAAGCTGAATGTATTACCCTGTGTACCGGTGATTTCTCTAACTGTATCAATATCAAGTGAGCTAAAAAAGCCCATTCGATGAAGTAAGTCAATATTATGTTCTTCATTTCCAGCAGCTTCAGGTGTGTGCGTTGTAAAAACTACACGTTTTTTAACTTCATCAACATTCTGGTATTTTTCATAGAGTTTAAAAGTTAATGGTACCGCATGACCTTCATTCATATGATAGATATCTATTTTTTCACCTAGTGCTTCAAGTGCTTTAACGCCACCTACACCTAAAACAATCTCTTGTGCAATTCTTGTTTCATTATTTCCATCATAGAGTCTTGAAGTAATGGTTCTTGAGAGATGATCGTTTTGTTCAACATCAGTAGAGAGTAAGACCATTGGTGCTGTTTGAAAGACATTAGGTTTTAAGAGGTATACCTTGACATGAACAGGTCTATGATTGATTGTGACAGTTATCGTGATATTTGGATCATCTAGAAATTGGTAGGTTTTTCTTGTATAAGAAGCCTTCATGCTTTGATCTGCTTCACGCCCTTGGTCATAGTATCCGTAAGACCATAGCATACCAACACCAATTACATTTTGTTTAAGATCATAAACACTTCTCATATGAGAACCCGCTAAAAATCCAAGTCCTCCAGAGTAAATTTTAAGAGCTTGATGCAATGCAAACTCCATACTAAAATAAGCTGCTTTTGTACTGTATAACTCTTTGTTACTAAAATCTGTCATATTGTTCCTTCTATATTTTTCTAAAAGTTCGGCTCCGATAAGGTTCGCATTGTCAAAGTCTGACAGTTTTACGTTGAGATTTTTCAAAGCTGGTTTGAAGCAACTCTTTCCAAGCTTATCTTGTAAAAAATCTACAAGTGATGGGTTTTTTTCAAATACACCACCACCAAGTACTAAAAACTGCGGATTTAACACGGTTACAAGTGTTGCTGCAGCATGATAAAGTGCGTTATGAAAATTTTTCAAAACCTCTTTTGCCTGGGCAGAATCAATTTCCTCTAATGCTTCAAGTGTTGGCTCTTCCACAGGGATTTGATAATGCTCTATCCATTTTATCAAACCACTTCCTGATGCATAAAGTTCCACGCAGTCATATTTTCCACAACCACATTGAAAAGGGGCACTTTGAAAAGGAATATGCCCAATCTCTCCAGCAAAATTACTACCGCCTGTGATCACAGTTGCATTTTGACTAGAAGCACTACCAAGACCTGTTCCCATGTATAACAGTGTTAAACTTTTATCGTCTCCTAATACATCCATCTCAGCTAAAAGTGCCGTTTTAAGATCATTATCAATCTCTACACGCACATCAAACTCAGACTCTATCTGTTTTTTGATATCTCTATTTTGGATATTTATATTTGGTGCTGACACAATAACATTATCTGTAACTTGACCTGCAAAAGAGATCCCAACAAAGGAGACACTTCTGTTTTTAGATAAAATCTCTGCTATGGTATCAATAATTGATAAATTGATACTACTCATAGATTCTGATGATAAAATCTCTTTCTCATCTTTGATGATATATCTAAAATTTGTTCCTCCCAAATCAATAAGGAGTTTTTGGTTTTTTTTACTCACATGAGTGCTATGTTGTCGTTCCCAACAGGTTAATATCGGCATGTTTTTCTTTCTCCCTAATTTTATTATGCAAAAATTCTATAATCAATATTTTGAAATATAGAGTTTTTCTGCTCTAACCACTCTAAAAAATGTAGATCGACATCATTAATCATTTTAGAGAGTTCCATAAAATTATGTACATGCTCTTTGGTTCTTCGCTCACTATACTCAATGGCAGTTTCAGTGGTAATTAGAAATGCCCAATCACTACTTTGTCCTAAGAGCAACTCTCTTAACATTTGATTTAAAATTCTAACCCTTATTGGATCTTGTTCATCACTATAGCGTTTTGCTAACTCCTCCATTGAGTCTGCCATGAAGTGCAAGTGTCTATAAATCCAGTCATTTTCTTTGTTTAACCAAACTGCATAATATCCCTCATCACCCCATGAAGATGGTGTTGGGATAGTGACTTGATTTGTTGGGTTCTCTTTGAGATACTCCATCGGTGTAGCAACTGTGAAATTTTTATTTGTATCAATCTCTTTAAATAAATGGTATAAAAAGTCAGTTCCTTCAAACCACCAATGTCCAAAAAGTTCTGCATCATAGGGAGAAACCAACATTGGTAATCTATCCATTTGAGGTTGGAGTGTTCTTAATTGTTCAGTACGTTCATATTCAAAATTTTGTGCATGTTCTTTAGTTTTATCATGTGCGATTTGTGGATTATAAAACTCTTTATTGTCTGTATCACCTGTGACTTTTCGGTACTTAAAGCCTGTAAATACAGGAGTTCCATCAGGTGAGATATAATCTTTGATATACTCAAATGGTAAATCATAACCGATATCACGATAAAAATCACGATAATTGAAATCTCCTGGATATCCCTCTTTTGAACTCCATACTTTTTTACTACTTTGTGGATCACGAGAGAATACTGCTACATTTTCAGGTGTATATATAGGAGAAAATACAGAGTTTTGTGCGGTTGGATTTGCACAAATGAGTGTATGTGAATCTCCAAAAAAGAATTTGATTCCATACTTTGCCAAGACTTTATCTAATCCATCAAAATAAGCACATTCAGGAAGCCAGATACCATTTGGATAAACTCCAAAGTTTTCTTTGTGAGACTCTACTGCGATGCTTATTTGTGCTTCGACTGCTTTTTCATTGAGTGAAAGGATAGGCAGAAAACCATGTGTCGCACCACAAGTGATAATTTCCAGTTTGCCAAGTTCAGCAAAATATTTATAACCTTCTAAAACATTTCCACCTAAAAATCCTGTAAAAAACTCTTTGATCCAAACATATCTTTCTTTATAGAAGTGTGCAAGATTTTGCTCTTCACCATATGTACTTTTGGTTCTTTCTATTTCTTTATTACCTAATTCTATCATCTTGTCTAAGTGTCTGCCATACTTTTGCATTAAGAGTTTATCTTTTAACATTTCAGCAAGTGGAGGTGTTACTGAAGTTGTGAGGCGAAAATCTACACCCTCATCAACCAACTTTTTTAAATTTCTCAAAAGTGGTATATAGCACTCATCAATAGCTTCAAAAAGCCATTGTTCTTCTAAAAAGTACTCATATTCAGGATGTTTCACAAAAGGGAGATGCGAGTGAAGTACGGGGATCCAATAACCTGCTGACATATTATTTTCCTTCTTTTTGTGTTAATTGTACAGATGAATTATTTCTCTGTTCATCTTTTGCCAACTCTTGTAGTTGTCTTCTTTTTAGTATGCTTGTAGAAGAAGGAGAATCATTTACTTCATAATATATATCCTTCATAAAACTTGCACCTTTTGTGTTAAGTTTATCATTGGTGATATTTCTCCAAATGATATTATCACTTTTGATGATTTTGGCATTTGGTGCGATAAAAATATTTGATTCTATGATAGGAATAAAGGTACCATATTCTCCAATAAACCCAATTTTTGTTGAAACCTTTTTAAAGTCCATCTCTGGATAAAAGTAATAACTTCCAATTCTGTCATATATATTTACTGATTCAACTTCAATACCTTCTACATAAGTTTTGAGTACTAATTGGTTTGGTTTAATTTGATGTCTGTCTAACAATCTTGTTGTGATTTCCCAGTAAGTATAAAGTGTAGTTGGATCAACAGGCATTGCTTTTAGTGTATCAATGTTGTAGTATGATGGAATTTCAAATTTCTTAATTGCTCTTTGAGGAAGCCATCCCTCTTTTAAGTCAGTAAAAAGTGACAGGTACTCTTTACTCTTCTCATCCCATGAAAAGTCTACATTCATATTGTGTTGTATCATTTCATCAAATCTATCTTTATCGAGGTACAGATGTAGTGCTTTATTTGTCGCATTTATAAATGTTTGCACGCCATCGTTTTCAAGCGTAATGCCTCTTCCTTTAGTATCGAAAAGTTCACCATCAAAGTCAGATACACTATCTTTAAGACCACCCACTGGACGCACAATCGGCATTGCACCATATTTCATAGCGATCATTTGGTTTAGACCACATGGTTCATACTGACTAGGCATATATAAAAAGTCAGAAGCAGCATAAATACTTCGCGCTAAAGCTTCGTCATATCCTATAGTGATTGAAATATTTTTATGTACTCCAATAAGTGCATTAAACCAATCATTATAATGTTTTTCTCCAGAACCTAAAATGATGATATTGATAAGTGAAGAGGCTAGGGTATTTAAAGATTCTAATATTTGGTCAATCCCTTTTTGTCCTGTAAATCTTCCAATAAATACAAAAAGAGGTTTATCTACACCTTCCAAATGAAGCTCTTTTAATAATTCCTCTTTTATCGCTCTTTTATTGTTTAAATCATCTGCATCAAAATGTTTGTTTAGGTTTACATCTAATGAAGGGTTGAATTCATCATAATCCACACCATTTAAGATACCTTTGAGTTTATACTCATTATCTTGAATTAATTGTTCTAAATCACATCCAAACTCATGTGTTTGAATTTCTTTAGCGTATGTAGGACTTACTGTTGTAAAAACATCACTGTATACTATGGCAGATTTGAGTAAGTTTATTTGATCATGATATTCTATCTTTGATGCGGTAAAATAATTCCAGCTAAGATCAAGTCTTTCAATACTCTCTTTTGAAAATATACCTTGATAAGCAAGATTATGAATGGTAAATACAACTTTTGAGTCAAGTTTGTATTGCTCTTTGACTAAAAGTGCGATCAGAGCACTTTGCCAGTCATTAATATGGAGAATATCAAATGTTTGATTTGAAGCTCTGATGTACTCTAAAACGCCATAACAGAAAATTCCAAAACGGATATCATTGTCTCCATAATCTCCATACATTTCATCTCTTTGAAAGAGACCAGATTTTTCATCTAAAAAGAGAACATCACCACTTTGGAATACTTCAATTTGGTACTGAATCAAATTGACCCAAAACTCATAGACTAAACCTGTACTTTGGATAGTATGTTTTTTTCTATCAATACTCTTATATAAAGGCATGATAGAAGTGATATCACTATAGTTTTTCAACGCTTTTGGTAAACTTGATGCAACATCGCCTAATCCACCACTTTTTGCAAATGGAAAGATCTCACTGGAGACAAATAAGATTTTCATAATACCTCTTTTAATTTTTGTGCTGAAACTTCTGGAGAAACAGGATTTATTCTCATGCCACTTGCAAGCTCAAATCCGGCAAGCATATAGATACGAGGAATAATTTGGATATGGAAAGTATAGTACTCCATAGCAGTTGGTGGATTTTTAAAAATCATATTATAGTGAAAATCTCCCAAAGTTGCATAGAGCTTTTTGTGAACATTTTTTAAAATCTGAGCTAAATCATGGATACCAGATTGATTGAGTGTATCCATAGTAGTGATCTGCTCTTTTGGTGCGATAATCACTTCAAAAGGGTATAACGAAGCAAAAGGGGTAAATGCAACAAATGAATTATTTTCATAGATGACTCTTTCACCCATGCTAAGCTCTTCGTTTGTGATATCTAAAAGAAGTGTTCTATTATGAACCTTATAATACTCCTTAGCCCTTCGAAGCTCATTTTTGACTTCAGTTGGTACAAATCCAGTTGCAATAATTTGTGAATGAGGATGTCTGAGTGTCGCACCAGCTCGTGAACCATGGTTTTTAAACACTTGTATATATTTGAGTCTGAAATCTTGACTTAAATCTTTGACTCTATGGTTGATCGTTTTAAGATATGCTTCCCAATTTTCAAGTGTATATTTGTCTGCTGTTTTATCATGAGAAGGGGTTTCAATGATTACCTCATGCGCTCCAAAAGTACTTTTGGAAGTAAAAAAACCTTCACGTTTTGATGTATTTTCTTCATGGATATCTAAAGCATTATAGAGATTTGGAACGACACGCGTAATCCAATCTCCATTTTTATCTTTGATAGAGTAGATTTCAGTAGGTGTTGCATCTTCACTTCCAGCTTCAAAAGGACACTCGTCAAGTTCATAATGATCTGTGGGAGTGTGAAACTGAGTAGGTCTGTGTAATCTCTTTGGTGAAATAATAACATCAGTATCTCGAAGCTTACAGTATCTAATCGTTGACATTTAGCGTACCTCTACTTGACCGATAATGGTTGTTTTTGGTGTCAATTCAAATAAAAATCCAATACTTAGTCCTTGGTTTGTTAAGTCAAATCCAGCTTCACTTTGGCTCAATGTATCAAGTCTACTGATAAAAATATCTGCATTTTTAGCGAGTGCATAAGTGATTGTTTTTCCTGTGTATTGGTCATATATCTCAATTTTATCGCAATCTTTAAATTCTAAATCTTCATCAAAACTCTTTTGATTGATCGTGATATCTTTGAGGTTTGCAAAGTGTAAATTGTGCTCTTGAAGGTATTTGTATTTACCACTCAAATCGTTTTCAAGTGAGATTGAAAATTTTATTTTATCACCTTCTATTTGAAATGATTTATCCAAAATTGCTTCATGTTGTTTCTCCTCAATGAAAATTCCACCTTTTCGTTGGAAATGGATCGTCTCATTTTTACATGTTAAAATTTCAAAAGGTTGATTTGCAAAGTCGCCATATTCAGTAAAGGTACTTCTTGTAAAATTATCAAGTGTGATTTTGTCATCTGTGATATGGTCGATAAAACTATTTTTTGTATGCCAATCATGTTTTAAAAATTCTTGGTATTCAGTAAAATCTTCATCACCACTACCATGGATGGTAGCAATTGCATCTTCAACTATTTCCTCTTCTATGTCTGTTGGAGTATCTGAAGGTTTAAAATCAATAATTTTCTCATGGTATGCTTCATAATAACGACTCATCGTATTTTGAAGATTAAAACTTCGATCTCTGATATCAAACTCTATCAGTTGTCCGCCAAGCTTAGAGTCAAAAAGTGTGATAAGGTTTTTTGTGACACATTTTACTTCATTAAAACCATCACAGTTGATATCTTTTACTGAAGTCTCTTTTGTATCACCATATTTGATATTTTCACAGTCAATGATAAAACGGTAGGCATTATCTCTTAAATTTGGAAGATAAGTTCCTCCAAATACACCATGCCATAAGACATCATTTGTTTGTGCTTTGTAAAGGCTTTCAAGGTAATTTTTATCCTCTATTCTATCATTTGAGAGGTCTGTATATCTTTTGTGGATTTTGTTTGCTTC
>JADGDK010000109.1 GCA_016744895.1 Campylobacterales bacterium
AGCGTATATAGGGAAAAGGAGAAACTAAAGTTTGTCGACTATCTGCCCCCTATATAATTTGGATAACCAATAGTGGCGATGCCAAGTCCAATTTCTAACTTAGGCTCTTTCGCCCAAAATGGTGACAGTAGTAGAAAGGTAATTATGATAGCTTTTTGCATCAGACATCTTTTCCTAATAGTGCACAGATATAATCCACCATCTTAGAAGAACCACCTATATACTCTTTTAAATTAATTATGACATTAGAATACTGCAAAGCACTCTCTGTGATGATAGTAGGGATATCTTCTGAAACATGCCGTCCGGCTGAGAGGAAATATGGCAAGACATCTATCTCTTCTGCACCCATCTCAACCAAGCGAGTGATACCTTTTGGAATAGAAGGATCAGCTAACTCTAAAAATGCTGACTTGATAAAAGTATAATCTTTATCCAAAGAGTTGGCCAAAAGTTCTGTCAACGCGTTCACTTCTTCATTTGACGCTGCTCTTCGGCTGCCATGTGCTACTAGTAAAAGTGCTCTCTTCATCTCTATCCTTCTTGTTTCACAAATATAAGCTTATCTGTTCCAAAGCCACTCTCTTTTGCTTTTCGTATAAGTCGCTCTTGCACTTTATTATCTAATACAGGTGTACGTGACAAAATCCATAAATAAGACTTATCTGGTCCACTGATAAGCGAATAGCTTTCATAGTCTGTATCCATCACAATATAAGAACCATAAAACGGCCCAAAAAATGAAACTTTTAAATACCCAGTATCAGTATCTTCAACAAAATAAGCCTTACCCGTAGCATCTTTCCAACGTTGCTCTTTTGTAATATATCCTTTGTTCAGTACTTTCACGCCACCATCATCACGTAAGGTGTACGTCGCAGAGATTTGCTCCATCCCTCTTTCAAAAGAGTGATCCAATCGTGCCACTTCATACCAAGTCCCTAAATATCGTTTCAATTCAAAATTATCCACGGGCTTTACATTTTCTGGTGTTTTCACACATCCTGCAAATAAAAATGTTAATATTAATAATACTATTTTCATCATTCTTCCTTTCGATTAACCCTTATACATATTATAGAACAATTCACCATATTTGGTAGTGAATTTATGCTATCTAAACCTAAACTCATGTTCAATCGACATAATTATACTTCTAAAAAAGAAAGCATATGTGATAATAAAAAGTCTGCTACTATATGTCTAAAGGAAATACTTTGAAAGCAATACAAAAACATTTTTAGAACCTATTATCTCTGTAATATGGTTTCTCATTGCCTATTATGTAGCTGAGACAAAGGGTTTACAAGCACTTTTTATTATGACCATTATGAGCTTACTTTCACTCTCTGCTTACATATGGATCACAAAATATAAAAGTGCTAAAGAACCCATCCTTAAGCGTATAGACCTTAATCCTGAGATGAAACTATTTTTAGAAAATGCTCTCATCTCAGCCATGGAGTTTGGCTCAGGTATTATGATGATTTACGTCGCTGTCTTTTTTATGATTCGTTACTATAGTGTTGAAGAGTTAGGAGATTTCCAAGTCGTCACAAAACTGATACTGATGTATATGATTACACTCTTCGTATTTCCTGTTTTTCGCTTTATCTTACCAGATTATACTCACAAGACTCAGTCTCTGTAGTCTTTGGTTTAACCATGGCATACACAGGGATGTTTTTCCTCTCATGGATAAATGAGAGAAAGATTTTTAAAAGGTTATAAACTGTGTCTCTCTAAATACTCTCTAAAAGCTTTGGCACCATCTTTAGAACTAGTAACCACATCATCAATGCCATCAAACTTTATCTGTAGTTTTGACTGCTCAACCGTCTCCATCGAACGAATTTTAGAGACGTTGATGATAGTAGAGCGGTGAATTTTAAAAAAATGTTCGGCTGAAAGAATAGCTTCCATTTCAGATATTTTCTTTTTGACATAGACACTTTCATGCTTTGCCGTTGTGACGATGACTTCATCAAGACTGGCCTTCACACAATAAATATCATCAAGATCCATCAAATAAATACGCTGACCCAACTTTCCTAAAAGTTTTTTCGTTCCTGTTTCCTCTTTTTTATACTGTTTGGCTTTCTCTAAAGCTTTTTGGATATCAAGTTTTTCATAGGGTTTCATGATATACCCCAGTCCTCCCACTTCATAAGCTTTCAAGGCATACTCGGAAAAAGCTGTCTGAAAAAAGATAAAGGTTTGAGGTTCTATATCAAGTATCTTCTGTGCCAGTTCTATTCCAGATATATCAGGCATAGAGATATCTAAAAAGGCAACATCAAACTTCTCATTTTTACAACATTCAAGTGCTTCTAAAGGATTTTGAAAGGCTATTGCCTCTTCTATACCATTCTCTTTTAACAGCCTTTCTAAACGGCTTAGTCCTAACTTCTCATCATCTACTGCCAGTACCTTCATCACACTTCCTTCCATCTGATCTTAAAACATACATTATCACTCTGTTCACTACTAAGACTTCCTACTTCAAGTATCTCTAACCTTCTTTTGAGGTTATGTAACCCTGTGCCATAGGTGATACCCTTTGGTTTTTTACCGTCATTACAGACCAGTATACTTTCATCATCCGCACTTAAAGCGATATGCAAGTCTCTATTTTCAAAACCATGTTTGATAGCATTTTCAACTAACAATTGAATAGAAAATTTAGGCACTAGTTGCTGCTCTAGTCCAAGCTTCACCTGCGTCTTAAAATGTATCTTTCCTTCAAACCGAATATTTTCTAACATAAGATAGTTTTGCACCATCACTAACTCTTCTTCTAAACTGATAAGACTCTTTTGTGTGATAGCAGAGCGAAGCAGTTTGGAGAGTCTCATCAATGCCTCTTCTGCTAGTGCTTTATCCATATGAATCAATTCAGAAATAGAATTAAGTGCGTTAAATATAAAGTGCGGATTGAGCTCTGTTTCAAGAGACTTTAACCGTAACTCTAGCATTGTATTTTTGTAGGATTCGTGACGATATTTCATCGCGATAAAGTGGTGTAACATCATCCCCACTAAAAATGTCATCATCCCTATAATAGTGGCTATATAGAGCACAAATGGACTCAAATAAATAGCGATTGGTGCTTCTATCATGATAAACAGCATATAAGCAAAAAGAAAACCAAAACTCCCTGAGAGAAAAGAGAAGAAAAAGCTTATCAGATACCAAAATTTCTGATGCACTTTAGGCAGTATAAAATTGTTTGAAACAGTGATAAATATCGCAGAAAACAGCGCGATCATAAAACCCGTAAAAATACTAAAAAAGATAGTCGAAACCGCTTGTAAAGCAGGATTTAAAAAGTAAACCAATAAAGAGAGTAAAAATCCAAACAGTACTCCTATAAAAGTAATATAAAACCAATCTTTTCGTGCTATCTTAAGTTCAACACTCTCCACTAAGTCTCCTTTGTAGTATATCCACACCCATAGCAACACCTGGCCATCCTTGTCCAGGGAAGATAGTATCTCCTATATTATACAGGTTTTTCACTGGCGTATCTGTGGAAGGATAGCGTAAAAAATTCATCGGTGTAAGTGCAATCCCTCCTGCATTTGAGCGTAAAATATACCGGTTAAATGTTTTGGGTGTTGCACTAAAACTCTGTATGATATCTTCCTTTTTAATACTAGAAAAATAGACTAAAAATGCCTGTAGTAAAAAAGATTCTAACTTTTTCTTCTTCTCTTTATAGTGCTTTTTTTCCAAACCTATCCATTCTACTAACTCCGTATGTGTCGAGAGTGTCACACTATACCCATCTTGACTCATTTTAACATCTGAAGAATCTGAAAAAGAGACAAAAAATGATTTTGAAACAGCATCGGGAATCAACCTATCTAAAATAACTTGATAATGATGCAAAAAAGTCTCTCTGTTTTTCACCTTCATATAGACTACAAAAGCACCTTTCCCCTTCTGCTGAAACTTATGATAATGCCTTTGAATCTTTCCCTCTTCAAACAGTTTATGGCTATCAAAGATAGTGGCGTTTAAAATCACAATTTTACTCTCATAAACCCCCTTCTCTGTCTCTATCTCAAAAACACTATCATGATGGTGCTTGATACCTACAACCTGCTCTTCTTTTTTTAGGTCTTCTATGCCAGCGGTGATGTCTTCAAAAAGAGCACCCATCCCACCCACAGGATAATAAAGCTTATGAAAAGGATAGGCCAAGCCAATAGCCGCTGAGATAAATGAAACTTCAGAACTTTTTGCTTGCAAAGTGATAAGTAACTGCGCATCAATAAAATCTAGATACTCCTCTGAGATGTTAGGGAAATAGCGATAAATAACCTTTTGCGCATTTTGGTAAAGATAGCGTCCAAAAGTTTTTTGCATCTTAAAAAGAGAGCCTAAAGTATCTATCTTTCCTTTTAGTGAATATCGCAAAAATGTAGGGTTTTTGCTCTCCCAAAATGCAACATCCAAATCATAAACCAATCTCCAAAAAACATCATTGTTAGGATGAGGGAAATTAGTATTGATGACGTCCATAAAATCTTCAAAATCTCTCACCCGATCTATCACTCTGTCACCTTGTAACACACGGATAGCAGGACTACTTTCTAAAAGTAATGGCTTCGCACCTATACTGTCAAATATCCTTTTGAGAGGTGTGCCCTCTTCGTACCCTGCAAATGTTGTTGCTCCTGCATTGTAGTGGTACTTTCCACGCTTAAAAGTGCTAGCACAGCCACCTAAGTGAGGCTCTTTTTCAAGTAAAAGAACATTTTTCTCTTTTGCCTGCAGTGCCGCGATGAGACTACCACCCATACCTGAACCGATAACGGCTATATCATGCTGCATCTTTTGCCCTTTTAAATACTGCTATCGCCAACTTCCTAGAGGCTTTTATATCTACAATGCTTTGAGAGAGTCCATTTTCCATATGAAACAACTTCGCATCAACCTCACGAATTTTGGGCAAAATAGACTTGATAAACAGCCCCTCTGAGTCAAACTTTTTTGATTGCAGATAAGGATTAAAGATTCTAAAATAAGGCGCTGCATCTGCCCCTGTGCCTGCTGCCCACTGCCAAGAACCTATATTGCTTGAGGCTTCATAATCTAAAAGATATTTTGCAAAGTGTTTTTCACCCCAACGCCAATCTATCAAAAGATTTTTTGTTAAAAAAGAGGCAGTAATCATACGCAGTCTATTATGCATTTTGCCAGTATTTTTAAGATGAATCATCGCCGCGTCGATGATAGGTACTCCTGTTTTTCCCTCACACCACTTTTCAAATAGCACGCTATCATTAGACCAAGGGATATCACTACCATCAAAATTTTCTATTTCACTCTCTGGAAAATGATAAAGAATATAGTTATAAAACTCTCTCCAAAAAAGCTGTCGTATAAATGTCTCTACCTCTAACCCTTCTTTTCTCCACGCTATCATGATAGAAAAGAGCTCTTTAACAGAAATAAGTCCAAACCGAAAATACATTCCTAAATCTGAACCAGCCTCTTTATAAAAATAGTCTCGTTCGTTGTCATATGAGAAAACTTTAGATTTAAATAAAACAAGTTTTTCTCTCACACTTTGTCTTAGTAATTCAGGTAGTTTTTGTGCTGTAAACCCCATCTTTTCAAGTGTGATATCCTCTGTTTCCCAAGGGATAAGTTTTAAGTTTTGTGCTGGGCTTTTAAGCATCACTGTATCTTCAAAACCCACTATGGCAGTTTTATAAAAGGGAGTAAACACTTTATAAGGGGTGTTATCAACCTTTAAAACATCCTCGGGATGGAGTAAAAAACAATCATATACACGCTTAAAAGTCAACAAATTCTCTACTTTGGCATCTCTCTCTTTCGCATAAGCATCAAAATCCACAGAAGCTACAACTTCATCAAACCCTTCTTCTTTAAAACGAGAAAATATTTCGATTGGATCACCATAAAAAATAGCCAAGTCCAAGCCAAGTAAACGCAACTGAGACCTTAACTCTCTCACAGCCTCAAAAAGAAATGTAACACGTTTATCATCTGCAGAAAGTGCATTTAAAATATTGCTGTCAAATATAAAGATAGGTAAAACTTCATCTTTTGCCTCCGCTAATATACCACTATCATGGATGCGCAGGTCTCGTCTAAACCAAAGAATCTGCCTCATTTGTAAGACTTTATATCACTTCGTAATCCTAGTTCGGAAGGGTAAGGCTTGAGATATACTTGCGATTTCAGATATGTCACATCATACTTTTCGATATACAAACGCAGCATCTTAATGATAACAATCATCGGCAAGACACCAGACTTAAACTCGTCCATCGCCGTTAAAAGTTCTGTTTTTTCACCAGCACTCACCTTCTCTTTAAAATATCCATAGATATGTTGCATGATATTGTAGTTGTTTGCCTTTGTACTCTTTTGTGCAATCGCTTTGTAAAATGCTATCTCATACGAAGCCAAGACATCTTCAAAACTTGTTTTATCATGATTGGCAACAATAGCCCCTAAAGACTTATAAGATTGATGGGATTTCGCATAGATAAGATACTTATAATTGGTATGAAAAGCAACCAGATCCTTCATGCCTTTAGCCTCTTTTAACAAAGTCTGCATATCTGCATAGGCGTAAATCTGCATCAAGAAGTTTTCTTTTAAGCATGGGTCTTGCAGTCTGCCTTCCTCTTCTACATGCCTCATAATTTCTCTAGGAGTTCCCAGTAAAGCTTCTGGACAACATGAAACATATGTGACATATTTTTCTAAAACATCGGTGACAAACCTATCTCTTGCATGGTCGCCATTGTAGCGACACGCTTCACCAAGCAGACAAGCTGATATTCCAATTTTTAGTTTCATAATGACACCTTTTGTTTATATTGTATCAGGTATGAAAGATAGTCTGTAGCTATTTTATGTCAGTTGGTCGACTATTTGTAGAGTATCCTGATAAATCCAAAAGAAAACAATACCAATGCCAAGACTTTTAAGTCATCATGATACAAAAGTGCAAACAGACCAGCAAACATCAATGAAAAAGAGATCATAGAGGATTTCACCTGCTCTTTGACTACTTTTCCTATCCAATGTAGCTGGTTTTGTGATATCTCTACCTTCAGCTCTCCTTCACTGGCTTCTTTGATCACTGTTTTGATATCTTTCACTAAAAAAGGTAACTCTTTCATTTCATCTATCAGTGTCTCTAAGATACTCTCTTTTGCACCCAAAGCAAGCGGTATATTTTTTTGAAGTATCGGCAAAATATCTTTGATACCATTAAAATTGTCAATATACGTTGTACCTAAGCCCTCGATGATAGCACTCACTCTTAAAATATAAATCGCATCACTAGGTAACTTAAAAGGAAAATCCCTCATCGATTCCATCACTTCAAAGGCTAGCTCTTGCATCGAATCACCACTTAAGTGTTCGTTTGAAAAGATATCAAACATCTTACTTGTAAACTCTGCTAATTCAGCAGTAGGTGCTTCATAAGCTATCGTTCCAAGGCGTTTGTTCGCACTGATATAGAGTTCGTAGTTCTGTTCATTTGCCGCTTTAACAAGTTCGATGATAGCCACCCTCGTCTCATTTGGTACAGTTTTTACCATCCCAAAATCAAGCAGTACAAGTTCTCCTGCTTTTGTCACTAACAAATTTCCAGGGTGTGGATCGGCATGAAAGTACCCATTGATAAGCATCTGTCTGGTGTAAAAGTCCACTAACTTCCCGATAATATCTTGAAAGTCAATATTTTCCGCTAGTATATTTTCCTTATCATCAAAGCGAAACCCCTCTTCAAAGCTCATTACTAAAGCATCTTCACTACAGTATGTCTCATAGGGTATAGGAAACCTAATCCCACTATCATGATAAGTTTTTGAAAAGTTTTGAAGGTTTTGAAGTTCAATACTGAGATTGACCTCTTGCTTTATCATGATGGTAAACTCTGAAATCACTGCTTCAATAGAGTTCTTTGTATAGTAGGAAAAAAGTGGGTTAAAGAGTAGATTAAAAAAGTTGATGATTTTTATGTCTGCAAAGACTTGCGCTGCGATATCTTTTCGTCGTATCTTCACTGCAACCTTCGTACCATCTTGCAATGAGGCACGATGAACTTGCCCTATAGAAGCAGAAGCTATCGGCACTTTTTCAAAATGTCCAAAAGTATCCTCAGAAAAAGCCTTTTGAAAAATCTCCTCAAAATCTTTCTCTTTCATAGGTGCTAGTTGGTCATGTAACTCTTTTAACTCTGAAAGATAATCTGCTGTAAAAAAGTCTGCCCTCGTGGCCAAAACTTGCGCAAACTTGATGAAGCTAGCAC
>JADGDK010000010.1 GCA_016744895.1 Campylobacterales bacterium
AAGGCAAAAGGAAGTGTTAAAAATACAATCGAAGCATAGGTAAAATTTCTCAGTGCAAAATAGATAAGAACAAAGATAATCACAAAAGTAGATGGGATGATATAAACAAGTCTTTTCATGGCACTTTCAAGGTATTGGCTCTGCCCTGCCCACTCATAATAAAATCCAGCTGGAAGTTTTATATTTTTTACGATTTTATCAGCTTCATCTTTATAACTTTTACTAGAGATCTCACCTTTTGGTGTGATATAGACAAAATTTACTTTGAGTCCTTTTTCAGACTTGATCACAGATGCACCTTCGGTATAAGAGAGCTTTGCAAAACTACCAAGTGGCTGAAAACCAAAGTTTGTTTTTATCTGTATATTTTCTAATGTCTTAAGATCATCTCTTTGATGACTTTGATATCTAATAGAGATTGGATAACGTTCTAATCCTTCTATCATGGTTGATATCTTTGAGCCACCTATGGCATACTGCACTTGATCTAAAATCCTATTTTTACTAATTCCATATCGACTCAAAGTCTCTTCATTGATATCGATATCAAGATAGTACCCACTATTGGTTTTATCAGATGAAACTGAGAGCGTTTTATCAAACGCTTTGAGCACTTGCTCAATCTTTGCAGCGTAGATCTCAAGCTCTTTATGGTCATCTCCATAGAGTTTAATTCCAAGAGGTGTGCGAATACCTGTAAGAAGCATATCAATACGTCCACGTATAGGATATGTCCATGAGTTAACCAAGCCTGGAATTTGTAACGTTTTTTCCATATCTTTCATCAAGCTGGCATGAGTTACCCCTTCTCTCCATTCACTTTGGGGTTTAAATGTGATGATCGTCTCTATCATCGCAAGCGGTGCGGGATCAGTTGCGGTATCAGCACGTCCAGCTTTTCCAAATACCGTATCCACTTCGGGAAAACTTTTGATAATCTCATCTGTCTTTTGTGTTAACTCTTTGGCAAAATCAATACCGATACCATAAGGAGTCACAGGCATATACATAAAAGTCTGTTCATTCATCATCGGCATAAATTCCCAGTTTTGTTTCTGATACAGAGGATAGAGTAAGAACAAAATCCCAAGCGAAAGTGCAATTACAAGATAACGTACCTTCAAAGAGAGTTTTAAAATAGGCAAATAGAGAATTTGGAAAAAACGGTTAAGTACATTTTTCTCTTCAGGGATGATATTACCTTTGATAAAAAAGATCATTAAAATCGGAACCAAGGTAATAGATAAAATGGCTCCTCCAATCATCGCAAAGCTTTTGGTAAAAGCAAGTGGAGAAAAAAGTCTTCCCTCTTGTCCACTTAGTGCAAAGATAGGCAAAAATGAAACCACTACCAACATAAGCGCAAAAAATATCGGCTTAGCAACTTGTTTGGATGAAGCAATAATCACATCTATTCTCTCACTAGCAGAAATTTTTCCATACAATTGTATATGTTTGTGAATATGTTTATGTGCATTTTCAACCATCACAATTGCAGCATCCACCATCGCACCTATAGCGATAGCAATACCACCAAGGCTCATGATATTTGATCCAATTCCAAAAAGTTTCATTAGTAAAAAGGTAAACGCTACTGTGATAGGCAAAATAATGATGATAATCATAGCCGAGCGAAGATGAAACAGAAACAATGCAGAGATAATCATGACGATAATACTCTCTTCTGTCAAAGTACGTTTTAAGGTATCAATCGCCTGATCGATCAGTGACGTTCTATCATAAGTCTCAACGACCTCTACATCTTCAAGCTCTAAAGTTTTTAACTTCTCTTTGATATCTTTGATAACACGATATGGATTTTCTCCAAACCGAACAACAACAATACCTCCAACCACTTCACCCTGCCCATTTAGATCTGCCATGCCTCTTCTATTTGAAGGGACTTCAACAACTTCAGCAATATCTTTTATTTTTATAGGAAGTGAATTTTGCTCCTTAATCGTAAGTTCTTCTAGTGCTTGTAACCCTTGCAGATAACCGCTTGCTTGCACAATTTGTTCAAACCCACTCTCTAAAATAACCCTTCCGCCTTTGTCATTATTGCTTAGGCGAATCTTTTTAACCACTTCATCTGAACTAATTCCAAACTCTACTAGCTTATCTGCATCGATACGCACTTCATAGTTTTTGACAAATCCACCAATAGCCGCTACCTCACTCACACCATCCACACCCAAAAGTGCATATTTATAATAATAATCTTGAAGCGTACGAAGTTCTTGAAGGTTTTTTGTTTTAGATTTTAGTGCATATTCATATGCCCAACCCACACCCGTTGCATCTGGTCCTATTGTGACAAGTGCACCTTTGGGAAACGTAGGGGTAAGTTGTGATAGTTGTTCTAAAATTCTATTTCGTGATTCGTAAAGGTCAACACCATCTTTAAATATCACATAGATCAGTGCATTTTCAAAACTACTCATAGCCCTGACTGTTTCGATATTTGGCAATGACATCAAATTTGAAATAAGGGGATAGCTTATTTGATCTTCGATAATTTTAGGAGACTGTCCTGACCACTTAACTTGGACAATCACTTGTGGAGGGGAAATATCAGGTAGCGCATCAAGAGAAGTTTTTGAAATCGCCCAAAAAGAAGCACCCAACATGATAAGCGTAGCAAGCAAAACTAAAAAACTATTTTTAACGCTAAAGTCTATTATTTTATCAATCATAAATTCCCCTGACAGATCGTATAGGGGAATTATAGATTATTTAGCGTGTAGAGTACGTGCAGGAGAAGTAATAATTTTTAATGCTTTATCATGATATCTTGATAACAGTACTAGTGCTAAGATCGCACCAAAAAGTGCCCATGCCATATCTGATTGTGTATCCCAAATATAACCTTGAGTTCCCAAAAATGATTCAGCTGCTTCATCACTGATCACAGCTACCGCCCACTCAAGCAGTTCATAAAATGCAGAAAAGGCAAGTACAAAGCAGACGATAAAAAAGTTCATCCAGCCTTTGGAATTAAATACATTTTTTCGTATCACAATTTCACGAGCAACCATCACAGGAACAAACCCTTGTGCAAAATGCCCAACTTTATCATAATTATTTCTAGAACCATCAAAAAATTCACGCAAAGTATCAAATAGTGGTACCTCAGCATAAGTATAATGTCCACCAACCATCAAAATAACACAGTGAATCAGTATCAAAATATAAACAAGAGGCGTCAATGGAAATGTTTTATAAGTCCATGCAAGAACTCCAAATCCGATAATGGCAGGAGCCACTTCTAAGACCCAAGTCACAAAATCTTTTGGATTGATAGCAGACCAAGTAAGTACGGCAAAAAATATCACTAACCATAGAAGTGTTTTAAGCATAGCCTATATCCTTATAATATAATTATAAAAATATAGGCTATTATTCTTTAAAGTTAGCTATTTAAAGAATAATAGCAATTGTTTCTTTTTATCTTATAAAGGCCAGATCAATTTAAACCAAGCTTTATTTCCTTTTGGTCTGTTTTTAACATTGGTCTCAATTTGATACTTACCAATAAAACTAAGTTTACCTTTGTTGTATTGTACTTGAGGTCCCATAGCAAACACTTGACCTCTATTATTGGCTACTTCAACACCATTGTTTTCATCATCTGTAGTTTGTTTGTAGTAGTATCCACCAACACCCACTTTCCATGCCTTATCAATCTGTTTACCAATAGCATAATCAAAGTGAAACTCTTCACCTGATTTATAATTGGTATCATCATTTTTAGTGTTAAAGTCATATAAAAACTTACCAGACAGATCCCAGCCATCATCAGAGATATACGTTACTGCATAAATTGGCTCAAAAGTGGTGTAGTTTCTACCTACATTTACAGGTCTATTTTTATCATATGAACCCGTTGGTAAAATGATATCTAAACCGATAGCCTGATGCCAATTTTTCGAATGCCAAGAGACCAAAAATGGATCAATTACGATATCACCAAGTCCAGAGTCACTATCATCAAAAACTTTTCCAGGACCAGGGTTAATAGATAACTTTGCATCGAGTGTAACAAGTGGAATAATTACTTGTCCACCCCAGTAACCACCTAAGATTTTAATAGGACTTGTATAGACAAAACGCGATACATTGGCAATCGCTTTAAGCTCAAAGTCGCCTATCTCATTGCCATTATTATCCATAAGTTTATCTGCACCATAGTGATTTAAATAGTTAAGATAATAAAATCCTGGAGGAGGAACCGCTCCTGCCATAAATCCTTCTGCACCATTAGGATAAGCACCACCGCCACCCTCTGTTGCAAAACTGTTTGTTGTCAAAAGTGCCACAGCTGCAATTGCAGCTAGGCTATATTTTTTTAAAATATTCATATTTCTTACCCTTTGTGAAGATCAATACCAGATTTACCCGGTGCTAAAATATTATTTGGATCTAACGCTTTTTTCAGTTTCATAAATACATCATGAATCACTGGTCCATAAGTATCTGCTACTTCATCCATAGAACCTGTATTTGTTCTATAAACACCATATCCTTCTTTCGCAAATTCACTTACGAGTTCACTATAACACGCTTTAGCTTTTGCCATCTCTTCAGGATCATTTCTATCAAAAAGAACATCTACGATATGGTGCATATCTCTCCAACCAACGATGAATTCACCTACATAATCAAATCCATACTTATGAAGGATATCAGTTGCAAGTTTCTTTTGATTTAGGGTATGTTTACCTTGTGCTGGAGACACAGGAGCAAACCACATAGAACCACCACCACCTTTCCAGTTATAAAGTGCAAATTCTTGAAGGTTTGGTTCACCTTTCATTAGTTTTGCTCTATATTGGAAAATTGGATCATTACCAAGCTCTTTTTCTGTAAAGAATTTTACTTTTTTGTTATTGGCAAACACAGCTTGAATAATATTCCAGTTATGCTCAATTGACTTTTCATCGCCATACAGTGCTGCATAGACATTCCAAGCACCCATACCTTTATCTTTTCTAAGTTTTTCTAGTTCTTCTTCAGTGATATACCCTTTACCTGTATGATAATCACTTCTTTTAGCCACTGAAGCAGCTTCATAACTAGTACTTGCAATCGTAAATGCATTTGGAATGATATTTGCGATTCTAAGCGGTCTTAGTGTCTCTACTATATCTTCGATATCTGTCTCATCTGGAAATGATAAACAAAATGGTTTATACGCTGGAGGAGCTGGCATCAACCAGATACCCATTTTTGTACAAATACCAAAGTTCGACTGTGTAAAGATACCATCTAAATATGGTCCATAACCCCATTTAAATACTTGCCATGAGTTAGATTTTTCAACACCACCCATACCTGTTCTTAGTACTTGACCATCTGCTAAAACTACTTCCATACCACATTGGAATAAGAAGTGTTCACCATATGGTGTATAACCAACACCTCTATCCATAGTATTACCCACAGGACTTGCGATAGCACTTGGTGCTGGACAACTCATCCATAAAGGAATTTTATTCTCTTGAAGATAATCATAAAGATCTTGATATGTTACACCTGGTTCTAATAAGGCATAACCTAATTCAGCATTTACTTCAATAATCTTATTCATACGTCTAAGATCCATTAGAATAGTTCCCGCTTTAGCTGGCATGGCACTACCGTAACCTAGATTTTTACCTGTTGAAAAAGTCCATACAGGCACTTTATATTTATTACAGATTTTAACAATTTCTTGAATCTCTTCAACAGTTCGAGGTACTAACGCAGCACTTGGCATCATTTTCTCTTTTTTTGTTGGAATCAATACCTTTGTATATGGTGCGATATCATCTGACTTGATAAAGACATTATCTTCACCAATTATTTTTTTAAACTCTTTAATTGCTTTATCAAAATTCTCTTCTGTTACCCCTGGTGGAAGTTCTAAATATTTAGACATTGCTTCTCTCCTTACTTATTGTTGCTAAAAACGATACAAGTTTTGTATCCCCTTTTTCAGCCTTTTTAATTGTTACTTGATTAAAATCATTTTTTCCTATTGAGGCTAGTACACTATCTGCACAGCCCCCACCTAAGATATATCCAGTTAAATATGCCCATTCACTGTTACTTTCTAAAGCACTTTTTGCACTCGAAAGTACTGATGATGCAGTATGCGTTGCTGAGATATGATGTGCTGTACCATGTTCTGCTATATCATGTACTATTTCCGTTTTAAGTTTAAGACCATTATCTTTAATCATCTCGACCAAAAGTGCATAATCACCTTCAGTTAAAAGACCTGTCAAAGTAGTCACATCTTTATTAGATAAATGTTTCTTCATTGTTTTAGTAAATGAAGCATAATCTTCTATAAGATTTACATTTTCAATAGTATTCAAAGAGTCTTCTGATTTTTGGACACCCTCTGCAAACTGTTTTGCAAATAATGAATCATTTAATAAAACGACTGTCTTTTTTATACTCTTATCTGCACTCGCATAAAGACTAGTACCAAATGTAGCAAGAGCAGATAACGCTGCCATACCTTTTAAGGTAGTTCTGCGTTTAGCATCTACGGCTTTCATTTTAGTTCTCCCTTAGCAAGTGCTGTTGCTAAATCTTGAAGTGTGTCATCATCAATCTCTGTTTTTCTAAATGCAGGCATTGCATCCAGACCATTTCTAACAATTGCTTTAATCGTTAAAACTCGAGATTGAATATCGCTTGTTTTAATATTGATCGTATTAGGACCAACACCTTTACCGTCTGATTTATGGCAATACGCACAAACTTTTGTGTATGCTTCTTGTGCATTTTCCCAGTACCGTTCTCCTGCTACTGCTTGTGTAGAAGTCATACTCAATACAGCTGCGATAGAAAGGAATTTTAAAAATTTATGTTCTATTCTCATAAGAAAATCCTTTTATAGGTTTTCGGATCTTTTGAACCGTGAGAAAATTATAGAGAGAAAAAATCGCAAAAAAATCGCAAATGAAAGTTTTTAGTATAAGTTTATTTAATAGAGATCAATCTTTATATTATTTTGAAAAGTTATGCTTTATTGATTTTATAACCACGACCACTGACATTTTCAATAATATCTTTAGGAAGTTTGGCACGAAGTCTAAAGAGTAGAGAACGTAAAGAAGCATAACCAGCAGGTTTATCTTGCCAAGCTGCTGCTTCTATCTGATCTATAGAGATAATATGCCCTACGTTAAGGCACAATGCATTGATAACAGATATTTCACGTTCTGTTAAATTCACCTTCTCTTGTGCATGGTAGAGTATTCTCTCTTCTCTATCAAATATATATCCATGCTTTAACTGTACAAGCTTACTTTTACTCTCTTGGTTCTCTTCAATTTTTGTTTGAAGTGATAAATTAATACTCTTTACCGTATCAAAAGCATCTTTTTGTTTTTTATCATGTGAAAATCTTTGTATGGCAACTTCTATAGCACTATGAAGGTCATGACCTTTAAATGGTTTTACAACATATCCGTAAGGAGCACTCTTACTCGCTTGAGAAATCGTCTGAGATTCTGAATTGGCAGTCAGATAAATGATAGGGATATCATACTTTGTATTTATTATTTTTGCAAGTTCTATACCACTATCCCCATCTTTCAAAAAGATATCCATCAATATAAGATCAGGGCATTTATCTTCAAGTAGCATCAATGATTTTTCTGTATTAGGGGCTATGCCTGTCACACCATAACCAAGTTCTAAAAGTGTCTCTTTGATATTTAGGGCTATAATACTTTCATCTTCAACAATCATAATGTTTATTTGTTTCATATTACTGCCTTATATGGAAAATATATATCACACCTTAAACCATCTTCTGAAAGAAAATTTACCTCACCATCGAGTTGGTCTTCACATATTATTTTTATAAGTTGCACTCCCAAAGAGTTACTTTCGTAAAGTTCTTTTATATCCTTTACGCCATTGCCATTATCTTCTACGCATAGGTGCAAAATTTCATCTTCTTGCTCTAAGTTTATGCTCAAACGCTTCTCATCTATACCATTATATGCATATTTTATCGTATTGACACAAAGTTCATGTAAAATCATACCCAATCTAATGGAAGCATCTGTAGAAAATTTAAGTTTTTCGACATAAATACACAGTTTGATATCTGATTGTCCTTCTGTATAAAGACTTACAATATCTGTCACCAATTGTGTCACATATCCATCTAAATCTATCTCTGAAAGTTTTTCACTTTTATATAAAAACTCATGTACTAAAGACATTGTATGGATACGACTTTTACTCTCTTGCAAAATTAAACGCATAGCACTATCATCAATACGGCGATACTGCATACTGAGTAAACTAGAGATAATTTCAAGATTGTTTTTTACACGATGATGCACTTCTTTTAAAAGCATCTCTTTTTCACTTATCGATCGTTTTAGTTCACTATTTGCCTCTTCAATTGCGGTTTGATAATCACGACGCTCACTGATATCACGTCCAAAAGCGCAGATAAACTCTTTGCCCTCATGTGCAAAATAATTTGCCGAAACTTCTATAGGAATCACTTTCCCATCTTTTTTAGTCTGTGTTGTTTCAAAGGTAGCACGTTTAACTTCTTTTATCTCTAAAAGAAATGCTTGCGCTTGATCACTTGTAAAATTATGATCCATTTCCCAAAGATCCATACCTAAAAGTTCTTCTTTTTTATATCCAAGCATATAACTTGCTGCATCATTTACATAATAAAACTTTCCATCAAAGGTAAACCAATAAATTGCATCTGCACTATTGTCAAGTGCAAAGTTAAAAAGTCGTAGACTCTCTTTTTCTCTCTGTTCCAAGAGATGATATGAAGCTTCTGTTACTTTAACAATGCTAAGCATATATTTTAAAAGTAGATAAATCACAACAGTCATCGCAAGAGTATATAAAATACCTAAGGTCAAAGGGCCAATATCAATCACCTCTACATCACCATAACGAAGATGAATAATACGATCAATAAGAAGTACACCTGTTATACCAACCAAAGCAAACATAAACGAAAATCGACTGGGAAGATAATTTGTTTTTAGTACATATCGTTTAAACAAATTCTTTAGCATCATAATAAAACCTTATCTATAAAGAATTCATTATAAAACAAATTTATTTATATATTAGGCATTTTTGCGATTTTTTTGCGATTTTTTTCACTTATCATGTCTTTTACAAACGGTTTGTTATCAACAGACTTACAATATTTTATAATGGGAGAATCAAACATGAAAGAGTATAAACTATTTATCAACGGGAAAGATCAAGCATCATCAAGTGGAATCATCGTAGATGATATCAATCCATCAACTGGTGAAGTATTTGCTAAAGTACATATGGCTGATAAAGCAGATATAGAAGATGCCATTGCTTCTGCTTATACAGCACAAAAAGGATGGGCTGCAACAGCACCAAGAGAAAAAGAGAGCGTACTTTTAAAAGCAGCAGATCTTTTTGAAGAGAGAGCTGAAGAGATTAAAAATATTCTTATGCATGAGAGTGGTTCTGTGATCGCAAAATGTATGTTTGAAATTGGTATGGTTGCAGATATCCTAAGAACAGCCGCAGGTGAAGCAAGACGTGTATCCGGTGAAACATTTACTTCAAATGATCCAGGTACATTTTCTTATAGTCTCAGACGACCGTTAGGTGTAATTGCTGGTATTTCACCATTTAATGCACCAATGATTTTAAGTTCTAAAAAGTTTGCCTTTGCACTAGCAGCTGGAAATACATTTATACTTAAACCTTCAAGTCATACACCTGTTTGTGGACTCGTGTTTGGGGAGATTTTTAGAGATGCTGGCCTTCCGGATGGTGTTTTAAATATCATCCCATGTTCTAGTAGAGATATAGGTGATTCATTCCAAGTAGACCCTAGAATTTCTATGATTACGTTAACTGGTTCTACAGAAGTTGGTAAAAAAGTAGCAGCTGCAGCGGCAGCAAACCTTAAAAAATGTACGGTTGAACTTGGTGGTAAGTCACCAACTATCATATTGGATGATGCTGATGTTGATTTTGCGGTGGATACAGCGGCATTTAGTATTTTCTTGCACCAAGGTCAAATTTGTATGGCAGGCTCAAGAATTCTTGTACAAGAAAAGATTTATGATGAATTTTGTGAAAAATTTGCAGCAAAAGTTAAAAATCTTAAAGTGGGTCGTCCTGATGATCCTACTACTATTGTTGGCCCACTTATTGAAGAAGCACAATGTCAATTTATCAATGGTCTTGTAGATGACGCTGTAAGTAAAGGTGCTGATTTATTAGCAGGTAGAGAGAGTGAAGGAACTTATTATAAGCCAACGGTTGTAACTAATGTAAATGAATCAATGACAATTTTCCATGAAGAAGCATTTGGTCCAGCAGCGGTTATTGTAAAAGTAAAAGATTTAGATGAGATTATTGCTATGTCAAATAACTCAAACTATGGTCTAAGCTCTGCAATCGTAACAAATGATCTGTCAGCAGCACAAAGACTCATCGAAGATTTAGAAGCGGGCATGGTACATGTGAATGGTCCAACAATTCAAGATGAAGCACATAT
The DNA here is from genome assembly GCA_016744895.1 of Campylobacterales bacterium. GTDB lineage: Bacteria > Campylobacterota > Campylobacteria > Campylobacterales > QNZT01 > SZUA-1433. The sequence continues at coordinate 10,544 of JADGDK010000010.1, forward strand.
ACCATTTGGTGGTGTTAAAGAGAGTGGAATGGGTCGTGAAGGTGGTCACTTCTCAATTGAAGAGATGACAGAACTCAAATGGGTAACAGTTGAAGGTCTTGGAAATCATAAATATCCATTTTAATCAAAAATGCCCTCTTTTTAGGGGGCATTTAATCCTAAACTCTTATAATCCTCTCTTACATTTTAGACACAATTTTTACATAAAAGGTTTTGATTTTGATAAGTAATTTATCACAACTCCCTATCAATAAAGAGTTAAAAAGATATCTTTATATCGCTATTGGCGCTTCACTCTTAGCCATAGGTGTTGTACTTTTTTTAATCCCTAATCAAATAGTATCTGGCGGTACACCCGGGATATCTATACTTTTAAACTATTTTACAGGTATACCTGCAGGTATTTTGATGTTTGCAGTGAATGTTCCACTTGTCTTAATCAGCCTAAAATTTATTGGCAAGGGATTTGCCATAAGAACAATATTTTCTATCATGGTATCTTCATCAGTTGTAGATATCTTGCGAGAATATTTTGAAGTTACAGGCTGGACAAATGAACCTATCTTAGCCAGTATCTTTGGTGGTGTAGCTATAGGACTTGGCCTCGGATTTATCATCGCAGGGAATGCCTCTGCCGGTGGTCCCTCTATCATAGCAAGAATTGTAGCCGATAAAATGGGATGGAAACAAGCAAATGTTATCATTGCCTTAGATATTATAATTGTAATCATTGCTGGTATAGTTTTTGCAAGTACTGAAAGTGCACTTTGGAGTTTGATCTCTGTTTATACAACAGGTCGAAGCATGGATATGCTTATGTCAGGGAGACCCAGTAAAAAAGTTGTACATATCTCTTCAAAAAATGTAGAGATTATTACACAGTATATTATCGATGAATTAGGCATAGAAGGAACTATATTAGAAGGTTTAGGATTTGATTTTCAAGAGAAAAGAAAGATCATCATGATAGTGGCTGATAACAGTAAAATAAGAACGCTCCGTGAAATTGTAAAACAACATGATAAAGATGGTTTTTTAGTGATTATGGAAGCTTCTGAACTACTTGGAAGAGGACATTAATTATGAAAGCGGCTTTAGCAAGAGTTAACCGCGGTGTACTCTTTATGCTTATCGCCTCTTTTTCGCTCGCGATTGTGAGTGCCTTTGCCAAAGTTTTAAGTGCAGAAATGTCTACAATAGAAATTGTCTTTTTTCGAAATCTCATCGGTGTATTATTTATCATCGGAACCTTGTTTAAAACCCCTTTTAAACAAGTTGGTGGAAAACCTTGGTTACTCTTTTTTAGAGGATTTATCGGTATGGTTGCTATGCTGTCATATTTTTATAATCTTGCTCATATCCCTCTTGCCGATGCTGTGACTTTTTCAAGAACTTCTCCTATTTTTACAGCACTGTTTGCATATTGGTTTTTAAAAGAACGCATTGGATCTAAAGGGTGGCTCGCTATTTTCATAGGATTTTTAGGTCTACTCCTTGTCATGCAACCCTCAGGAACATTAGAGAAAAGCCATATCTTTGGACTTTTAAATGCTGTCGGTGCGGCCCTTGCTTTTACGAGTATCAGAGAATTAAAAAATTATTATGATACAAGAGCTATCGTGCTTATATTTATGAGCATGGGACTGATCGTACCTCTCATTTCTATGATCGTCTCAGAATACTATATGAATCCTGCCTTTGACTTTATACTTGGGAAGTTTACGATGCCGCAAGGTTTTGATTGGCTCTATCTTTTAGGACTAGGGATTTTTGCCTATCTCTCACAGTTTTATATGACAAAAGCTTATGGTGAAACAAAAGCAGGTATTGTCGGTGCAGCAAGTTATTCTGTCATACTTTTTTCTATTATCATTGGTATACTATTAGGAGATAATCTTCCAAGTATGCTCAGTTTTCTTGGTATTGGACTTATTATCTTTGGTGGTATTATGATCGCTAAAAGTAAATAGTACTAAACACTCTCTACTCACTTGTCATGATATCATGACAAAAAGTAAGGAGCACAACATGGCAATAACATTAAACCACACAATTATCAATGCAAAAGATAATGTTGCTTCTGCAAAGTTTTATGAGCATATTTTTGGATTTAAGTTTGTCAAAGAGTGGGGACATTTTGCAGTGGTCTCAGTCAATGATACTTTAACATTAGATTTTTTCACCAAAACACATTTTTCAAAACAGCATTATGCATTTAAGGTAAGTGAAACAGAATTTGATGAAATTTTTACGCGTATAAAAGAATCAAATTTACTTTTTGGTAGTAGCCCATATGACAGAAAAAATGGAAATATCAACTATAACTATGGCGGTAGAGGTGTTTATTTTCCTGATCCTGACGGACATGTTTTAGAAATTATCACCTCCGATTATGTGATAGATTAAAACTGTAAGAGTCGTATTGCTTTACTAGTCTCTTTGGCTGAAGCTTGCAGTATAGGTAATACCTCTTCTTTTAAAAATTGGCTATTTCGATAACTTGCATGTGCAGCAACATTCATTGCGGCTATCATCTCTTTATCTTTATTGTAAATAGGAACAGCGATAGAAATAAGTCCTTCCTCTACCTCTTCTTCTACCATAGAATAAGAGAGATGTCTATCTGAACGTATCTTTTCATAAAGTCTTAAAGGGTTTGTGATACTTTTTTCTGTAAAGGGTTGCAATGGCAATTCATCCACAAAATCCTTCAACACTTCATCATCCATATGAGACATAAACAAACGCCCCGTTGATGTATACGCAGTTGGGAGTCTTGTACCTACTTGTATACCTTCATTCATGATGCGTCCCGCTGGAATACGTAAGATACAGATGATATGTTCTTTATCCAATATAGAGACAGAGCAAGTAAGTTTACACTTATCAACTACTTGTTTCATATTTTTAAGGGCTAAATCACTCCAAGGTAATGAAGCAAAATAGCTATAGCCTAATTCTATCACTTTGGGAAGTAGGGAAAATTTATTTTGATTGGATTTTACAAATCCCATCGATTCTAACGTAAGAAGAAGTCTTCTCGCACTAGCTCGTGTAATGTTCACTTTTTTAGCAACTTCACTCACTGTCATATATACATCAGTATTATCAAAAGCCATGATGACATTTAAGCCTTTTGCAAAAGCAGTGACAATATCTTTATTTGTCTCAGGTTGTTCAGCCATAAATGCCCCTTCTCTTTTTCTCTGAAAAGGGTACTCGATCTAAGTAGATCTGTACCCTTTATTTACATAAGCATAATAAAAAGTTACTTTAAATCTTCATACGGAAGACCCACGTATTGTTCTGCAATTACTTTTTTTCCTGCTTCTGACTTTAAGAAATATTCAATTTCTGAAGTTTCCATCTTTTTATCAAATTCATCTTTTTGATCTCCAAAATCATGCAACAAATCTGTTAACCACCATGAAAATCTCACACCATTCCAAATTCTTCTAAGTGCAATTGGAGAGTATTGTTCAATACATGATTTATCACCTTCTTTGTAAATACGTATCATGATTTTGTATAAAGTAGCCACATCTGAAGCTGCTAAATTCAAGCCTTTTGCACCTGTTGGCGGTACAATATGTCCAGCATCTCCTACTAAGAAAAGATTACCATATTGTAAAGGTTCACAGATAAATGACCGTGTTGGAACGATACTTTTTTCAATACTAGGTCCTGTAATGAGATTGTCTCTCACCCCTGCTGGCATTCTTTTTCTAAACTCTTCCCAAAATGCATCATCACTCCAATCTTCTATTGTATCTTCTAATGGTACTTGAATATAGTATCTTGATCTTGTTTGAGAACGCATAGACGCTAGTGCAAAACCTCTATCCGTTCTAGCATAGATAAGCTCAGGATTAATAGGCTTAGTATCACTCATAAGCCCTAACCAACCAAAAGGATATACCTTTTCATACTCTGTTCTCACATCCTCAGGAATAGTTTGCCGAGACACACCATGAAAACCATCACAACCTGCGATATAGTCACATTCTAGTTTATAGGATACACCATCTTTTTCATAAGTGATATAAGGGGTATCCGACTTAACATCATGTGGCTGAACATCATTTGCTTCATAAACAGTTTCAAGACCTCTTTTTGCTCTCACTTGCATCATATCTTTTGTAATATCTACTTGTCCATAGACAATAACACTTTCACCAGTAAGCTCTTTTAGATTGATAGGAATTATTTCATCGTTAAAAGAGATTTCAACACCCTCATGCACTTCGCCTAACATATCCATATTATCAGCTGCACCTGCTTCTCGAACAAGTTTAGCAAAGCCTTGTTCTAAAACACCAGCTCTAATACGTCCAAGTACATAGTCACCTGTAACTCTCTCTAAAATGATATTATCAATGCCTTGCTTATCAAGCAATAATCCCAACAATAAACCAGATGGTCCAGCTCCAATAATCGCAACTTGTGTTTTCTTCGTTTCCATAGCGTCTCCTTTTAAATTGTTACTATTTTCCCTCTAGTTTTTGCTCTAATGCATCTAATATTTTCATTGCCGAAAGTGCTTGCTGTACACTTGAATTTGGCTCTTTCCCTTCTCGAATAGCAGAAATAAACTCTCTATCTTGAAGCTCAATACCATTCATCGATACTGCAACCTTTGATACGTCTATCTGATTTTCTTTACCATCAAACAAGTCATCATAACGTGCTAAATAAGTTCCATTATCACAGATGTATCTAAAGAATGTTCCCAAAGGTCCATCATTATTAAATGACAAAGAAAGTGTACAGATAGCACCACTTGCACTTTTTAAGCCAATACTCATATCCATTGCAATACCAAGTTCTGGATGCTTGGGTCCTTCCATAGCTTGAACCTCAACGATCTCTTCACCTGTTTGATATGCAAACAAATCAACAGTATGACAAGCATGATGCCAGAGTAAGTGATCTGTCCAAGATCTAGGCTGTCCTAGAGCATTTGTATTTGTTCTTCTAAAAAAGTATGTTTGCACATCCATTTGTTGGATGTTTAATTCACCTGATTTTATTTTGTTGTGTACCCATTGATGAGAAGGATTGAAACGTCTTGTATGTCCTGCCATAGCAACCATACCAGTCTCTTTTTGACAATCCACAATCGCTTGTGCGTCTTCTATAGAATCTGCCATAGGAATTTCTATCATGACATGTTTCCCAGACTTCATAATCTCGATTGCTTGTTCTGCATGTAACTGCGTAGGGGAAGCTATAATAACAGCATCCATCTCTTCTTTTAGAGACTCAGTTAAACTTTCTGTATAATGAGGAACTCCATATTTTTCAGCAGTCTCTTTTGCACTCTCTACTGTTCGTCCAACAATACTCACTACGTCAACATTGTCTATCTCTTTTAAAGCGTCTAGGTGTTTGATTCCAAACGCTCCATTTCCAACTAATCCTATTTTCATCTTTATCTCCTTATTTTTTATTTTCTATTATTGTTAAACCATAATTGGTATTTGACACGGGGGCATGTGTAAAACGGTGTACTTCATTGACTTCATCGTCCATAGCACCTCTCATTACAAGCCACATAATTGCTTCAATACCTTCAGAACCTGTCTCTCGTAAATATTCAGTATGAGAAATATCTTTAACAGATAAAGGATCATTAACAAGTTTTTCTAACCATTGTTTATCGTATTCTTCATTGATAAGTCCAGCACGTTCGCCCTGTAGTTGATGTGAAAGTCCACCCGTTCCAAAGATTGCAACTGTGATGTCTTCAGGATAAGATTCAACTGCTTTTCGTATCGCCTTACCTAAGTTATAACAACGATTGCCTGTAGGTTGTGGGTATTGGACTACGTTGACATAAAGTGGTATCACTTGACATGGCCACTCTTTGGGTTGGTCATACATGATAGTGAGTGGCACAGTCAAACCGTGGTCTACTGGCATCTCATTTGAAATTGTCATATCAAACTCATCTAATACAAGTGATTCTGCAATATGCCATGAAAGGTCAGAATTTCCGTTACACACTGGAACTTGTCTTGGGCCATAACCTTCATCTGCTGGCTGATACTCTTGTGCTACACCGATTCCAAAAGTTGAGATATGTTTCAGAGAAAATGCTGACGCATGGTCATTGTAAACAATCAAACAAACATCAGGTTTTGTTTTTTCCATCCACTCTCTTGCTGGTTTAATACCTGCTATAAATGGATCCCAATATTCACCATGCATTTGATCGTTATCAATTACTGCACCAACAGTAGGGATATGTGAAGTCCCAATTCCTGCTATTATCTTAGCCATCGTTATTCTCCTTTTTACTACGGTTTCCGTCTATTGGACGCCCACCGTCTATCATCATCTGTCTAAAGTCAGCTTCTGTCATGCCATTTCCAGACATAGCAGCACCTGCACCTTGCATCGAAATACCATCATAAGCGGCTATTTTAAACGTATAGTAGATATTTCCACCGATACGCAGCATCTTTAAAAAATCTCTATCTAAAACAGCTTGTCTTTGCTCTTGTGTCATAGGAAACTTCTCTAAATAGGCTTTTTCATCTTTTTTAAATTCATCTCTGCCTGCCGCTTCATTTAAAGACATACAAAACATATTGAGGTGGTATCCTTTTCTAGAGTGTGCCCCATCAAAAACATAGGTTCCTGGAATGTCATCATAATCTCTCTCTTCTCTTGCCATTATTTCTCCTTATAATCCTACTTGATCAAGTCGCTGTTGCAATCTTGGATAAACTTTTTTAATATTATCTTCAAAAATCATTTTCTTTTTCTCATCACTGATTTTAGCCTTGTCTATATAGCGTTTTGTATCGTCAAAATAGTGTCCAGTCAAAGGATCAATACCTCGTACAGCTCCTATCATTTCAGAAGCAAACAGTATATTTTCAGTCGGTACTAAATCAAGCATCAAATCAATACCCTCTTGATGATACACACAAGTATCAAAATATATATTATTTTCCATAATGCTATTAAGGTTATCCAAATCTAACATGTCACATAAACCTCTAAACCTACCCCAGTGATACGGTACAGCACCACCACCATGAGGAATCACAAACTTTAACTCTGGAAAATCTTTAAAGAGTGTTTTACTCATCATCAATTGCGTAAAAGCTGTGGTATCAGCGCCTAAATAATATGAAGAAGTTGTATGCATCGTACAGTTACAAGAACCACTAACATGAATCATACCTGGTACTTGCAACTCCACCATTTTTTCATAGAGGGGATACCAGTACTTATCATCCAAGGGAGGTACATCATTCCAAAAACCACCACTTGGGTCTGGATTAATGTTACATCCTACAAAACCATATTCATTTACACATCGCTCTAGCTCATTTGCACTGGTTTCGATACCATAACCTGGAGACTGTGGCAATTGTGCCCCTCCAATAAAATTTTTTGGAAAAAGCTCTACAATACGGTAAATCAAATCATTGCAATGTTCAGTCCAATTTTTACTAGTCGTTATATTTCCGATATGATGTCCCATCCATGAGGCTCTTGGTGAAAAAATTGTTACGTCTGTACCTCTCTCTTGTTGGAGGCGAAGTTGGTTATTTTCGATACTCTCAATCAATTGGTTATCACTGATATCTAAAATCCCTTTTTTATGAGAAAAAAGTGGATCAATTTTAAGTTCTTCTTTTTGCTTTTCTCTATAGTCACCAAGCTCTTTAGGGCCAGTCGTATAGTGTCCATGACAATCAATAATCATCTCTTCTCCTTACTTCAGATCTTCAAGCGTATCAAGATAGACAAAACCTGCTTCTTCCAAACGTGGTCGCATGTTATAGATATCTAAGCCTAAGGTACCGCTTTCTAATATTTTACGTTTATCTTCTTCATTTTTTTCTCGTTTTATAGACGCCTCTAACGTCGCTTTTGCATTTTCTCTAGGCACAACACAAATACCATCATCATCAGCAATGATAACATCACCAGGAACAATATACTGCCCTGCACATATGATTGGCACATTCACCGATCCTAATGTATTTTTAACTGTTCCTTTTATCGAAATATCTTTTGACCATACTGGGAAATCCATCTCTTTGAGGTCAGCTGTATCTCTAACACCTGCATCAATGATAAGTCCTCTCACACCTTTTGCCTGTGCAGAAGTTGCAAGTAAATCTCCAAAATATCCATCACTACATGATGTAGTTGTACCTATCACCAAAATATCTCCTGGTTGACACAGTTCAATCGCCACATGTATCATCCAATTATCACCTGGTTGTGCAAGAACTGTTACTGCATTTCCAGCAATTCTCTTACCACTATAAATAGGCCTCATATAAGGTCTCATATTTCCTATTCGACCTTGTGCTTCATGGGCTGTCGCAGCACCTATTTTTGCTAAACCATCGACGGTATTTATATCTGCACGTTTAATATTTTTAACGCCAACACCTAGTTTTGTATGTGTTATCATAATAATTCCTTATCCCAGCCATAAAGTCTTGCTGGATTGTCTACTAAAATCTTTTTTTGTGTCTCTTCATCTGGAGCAATAAGAGGAAGCAGGTCCAAAAGATCCGCATCATTTGGCATATGTTCTTTAATATTTGGATGTGGATAATCTGTTCCCCACAATATTCGATCTGGCGCAATAGCCACTAAACCTTGTGCATACGGCACGGCATCATAAAACGGTACACCATAAGGTGAAATTCTTTCAGATCCTGAAATCTTCACCCACCAATTTGGTTTATGCATGAAATCACACAGGATTTTATAAGCTTTTTGATGTACAGTAAGTGGTGTTGGTACACGTCCCATATGATCTACTATGATAGGTAAATCTTCAAATTTTGCAAAAAAATCTGCATACTTGATGATATCTTCTCCATTTACATGAATCACAAGATGCCAACCTAAAGGTATGACTTTGTGAATCACTTTTTCCATTTTTTCTAAATCAGGTGCACCACCAAGATGTGTGACAAAATTAAAACGAACCCCTCTTACACCACCAGCATCTAATTCTTTAAAATCTTCAACACTAAACGTATCATCAGCGATACAAACACCTCGATACGCACCATTACTCGAAGCTAACGCATCCATCATTGCACGATTATCAGTACCATGACAGCTTGCTTGTACTAAGACAGCCCTATCAAGTCCTAATGTGTCATGCAATTGTTTTAAATCTTCTTTTGGTCCATCAGGTGGCCAATAGGTTGCTTTTTCCGAATATGGAAATTTATCGTGAGGACCAAATACATGACAATGTGCATCACAAGCATTTTTAGGTGCTTTAAATTTTGGTACTCTATAGTTTTTATCTGGTGCCATACAACTTTTTTTACGCATCTTTTTCTCCCCTCTTTTATGAAACTTATCTATCGATAGAAGGATAATATGCTTTACCCTTACTAAGTAATCTTGCTGTTCGTATCAAACCTGCTTTTTCAATTACTAAATCACCACGACTTGCATCACATCTAAGCTCAACAGAAAATTCACCAGAAGGATGTTCTACTGACATCTGTTTATTTAAACTTGTAGGTACAATTGCCATGTCATGTGCTATTGTCTGGGCAAAAATACAAGCGGTGGCAACAGATACAGCACCCAAAACACCAATAGAAGAGTGACAAGCATGAGGTATAAATGTTCTGGTACAGATATTTCCACCCTCACGTGCTGGAGCTACCAAAGTCATTTTTGGAATTACCTTATTTTTGACATTACCAAGTCCCATCATCTCGCCAGCTTTTAGTCTGATTGATTCAACTTTGGCTTTCAATAAAGCATCACTTGAAAGGACATCACAACTTTCATACCCACTTTTACCTAGATCTTCAGCCTTTAGCACAACAACAGGCATCCCATTATCAATACAAGTCACTTCAATATCATCGATTTTATCACTATAATTTCCTGTTGGAAAAAGTGAACCGCAAATGGATCCAGCCGTATCTAAATAATGACAAATCACGGCAGCCGCGCTTCCAGGAACGCCATCAATCTTTGTGTTTCCTTCATACTCTATCTCCCCGTTTGGTGTTTGCATAGTTAACTCACATATTTTGTTACTATTAACCATGTTTACTTTCACTATAGTTGTTTCGCTACTTATTTGAATCATCCCTGTTTCAATGGCAAATGCACCAACACCAGCTAAAATATTTCCACAATTTGGTGTACTATCCACTCTGTTTTCACCTACAACAACTTGTACAAATAGATAATCAACATCTACAGCCCCATTTTTTGCAGGACTCACTATGCCAACTTTACTAGTCAAAGGATGTGCACCACCCAATCCATCAATCTGTCTTACATCTCGTCCCACAATACTAAGTAAGACTTCATCACGTAATTTTATATCACTAGGTAAATCTTGGGCTTTCAAAAAAATACCTTTTGAACTTCCACCACGGATGATCATCATATCAATGCTATCTAACAAAACGACCCTCCCTTAATGCATTATTTTGAACACTTGTGCGATAATTGTAATATAAAAAAAGGAATAAATCAAGGGTTTTTGTACTTTTTTGAACATTTGTGCGATTTAATGCTATAAATAATGAAAAATCTACTTAAAAGAGATGAAAATTAAAATGGTTATTTAATTACAATACAAGAGCGTATGTTTTTTATGAGGAGAAAGGGTGAATATATTTCATTCATCCTTTCTATAAGATAGATATTTTTTTAGATTAAGTTTTAGTAAATATAGTTATTGTGCTAAATTGATACTACTTTGCTCATCATCACTAAATGAGCCATCTCCATTTTCATCAACTCTGACAGTCACAATATCTTTACTTGTGATCTCTAATTCTACAGCATGATCATTAGCATCAAGGTATTTAAAAAGTCCACTTAAAAGTTCATTATTTGCATTGCTAGTAAAAGGTGTTGTGCTCGCATCATAACTTGGATCAACTTCAAAATATGTACTATCTCCAATTTTCTCTTTTCCAGATACTGGAAACTCTTCATAGCCACCATTTGAAAGTTCTCTAGCTCTATAGATAAGATCTTCTCCACCATGGGTCACACCATTAAAAACCATTACCATGTTGATGGTAGCCACTTCCCAATCTCCTTCAGTATGTATCACTACACTTCCGCCTTGTTTGATCAGCCCCTCATCAGTACTATCTTTAAATGAAAAATCAGTAAGATAATTTACAGTTCCATTTCCATATTCATCTAGATCCATTTTCACAGTTCCATCGGTGATTCCATATCCATCATCACAGTTTTGAAAAGCTATAGTTGGTGGAACATAATTTTCAAAATCAATTTCTCCAAAATTCATTGTTCCACTATTTTGACAATTTTCTACTATCCTACTTTGCTTATCATCACTGTCCGTAGCAGTAAGTGCATTTTTTTGATTTACAATAGCATACGCCAACTTCTCTGCATCAGTGTAACTACTGAAATCTTTTGTCGTTGGTGTAGCACTCTTGGAATCCGAACTTCCACACCCTATAAGTACCAAAGTAGTTAAAACTACTACTGAATATTTCTGAATATTTGTTAACATGTTTTTATCCTTTATTTAAGTTATTTTCTAACAGCACTACAGAAGTTTCAGGTTTTATATCTACAGCGATATTTGCCCCACAACCAAATATTACTGAACCAGTCACTACTACAACCAAATACTTTTTGATACTTTTTAACATAATTTATCTCCCTATTTTTTTAAAATACTAAACCTATTCTGATAAGATCAAGATGTGCTACAATTGGTGCATCTCCCAACATCTCATCATCCTCAAATATCTCATGATCACCACTAATATATCCACCTATTCCAATACCTGTGTTCCAGTAAAGGTCTGGATAATCCAACAAACCAAAAGAGGTATATCCCACTTCAACACCTACTCCAAGTTTAGATTGTTTAGCACGATTATGTTCATTTTTAAGTTTTCCATCAAGTTTTGAATATCTTGCAAAACCACCATAGTAATAACCTCCAACTTTCTCTTTGAAAAACTTACGATAGTGTAAAGAGATATGTAATTCACTCTGTTCTTTGTCCGCATCATAATCTTTTTCATAGATATCATCAGAATAATGCATAACTGCTCCAAAAATCTCACTATTTTGTGCTTTATTAAAATATGAGATAGCTGCTCCGCCCATGAGTCCATAAGAGAGTGCAACACCTTTCTTTTTTTCACTAAGCTCACCAGCATGCGCTATCCCAAAAACAAAAAAGAAGATTAAAATTATTTTTTTGATCATTTAATTTGACCCAACTCTTGCATTGGAAAATGGGTATAATCAAACTGTCGTACATTATCACCATTACTTACGATGAGATTTCCATTATTTGGAATCAAATCATAACAGTCAACATCTGCGATAAAATTTGCTTGTTGACCCAAAATCTCGACACTCGTTTGATTGGTTTCATTATGATCATATTTTATGACCTCGAAAACTTTAAGTCCAGCAACTCCATCACACACAAAAAGTGTTTTATTGTCATCATCTATACCAAGTCCTTTAGGATCCCACATCCCCATTGTTTTAATCAGCTTTGGATCAAGTGGATTTTCTACATCAAGTACTTGAAGTGTGTCATCTCCGCTATTGAGTCTACATGTACTTCCATTGTTTAGGGTTACAAATGCCAAATTATTATTGCTTACGACTACAGGATCACAACTTCTTGTATGTGTATACTCTGCAACTTGCGTAGGTTGTGAAGGCGTTGAAATATCATAAATGTAAACACCACTTTCTGCTCCAATATAGAGATATCCTTTATAATTGAAAAGTGTTTCTACATCAAATGGAACATGCACTTTGCTTAGAGGTTGTGGAGCGGAAGGTGCCCCTACATAAAAGATTTCCATTTCTCTTTGGTTAAGTGTATAGAGATGATCGCCAGAAATCGCAAATCGCGCCATTGACCCTCCTTTTCCAGTTCCATCACTACCTGAAGTTCCATCTGAAGAACTACTAGTACCACCACATCCTACTAGAAAAACTATTAAAATTATTGCCATTGTATATTTCATTATCATCTCCTACTCATAACCGATAATAACGCCATTTATCTCATCTTTTTCAGAGTGATAGCATCTATTTTTATCTAAATCTTCTTGGCTCAGTGCTTGTTCTACGTTATATGGAAACACACTCTCTTTTCGATGTACTTTTGTAACATTAGTGATATCATTTATATTTAAAACGATAAGGTCAATAAAACTATCAACATAAAGATATCCCTCTTTAACTGCCAAATCAATATTTCCAGGAATTTCAATAAAATGTAAATTTTTGGGTTGTGATTTATTGCTATTATCTACAATATGTATCCCAAGATTTTTTTCATTGATCAAAAGGATATCTCCGTAAACATAAATCTTTCCAGCTTTTTGAATCTCTCTAGGTGCTTTGATAGCAGGGTAATCCGTTCTTAATTTTTCATATGAAAGATATGTAGGTTTATGACAACCATCATAATCATATCTATCTACACATCCACTAAAGAGGGATGCAAATATCAATGAATAAACTAATAATTTTCTTTTTTTCACAAAAACTCCAATATATTTAAATTAAAACTAAAATTTAAGTTAATATTGGTATCGTATCATAAAAAAGTGTCAAAAAAGTGTAAAGATGAAAAAAATAGAAAAAAAATTTAATTTGTCACTTTTGTATGTCGAAGATGAACCTTTTATTCGTCAAAATGCTGTAGAATTCTTAGAAGATCAGTTTGTAGAAATTTATGAAGCAGAAGATGGAAAAGAGGCACTAGCGCTTTACTATAGGGAAAACCCAGATATTATCATCACAGATATTGAGATGCCAAATATAGATGGATTGGAGCTTTGTCGACAGATACGAAAAACAGATGACAATACTCCAATTATCATTACTACTGCCTTTACAGACCAAGATTATCTACTTCAAGCGATAGAGTTAAACCTCGTAAAATACCTTATGAAACCCTTACAAGAAACACTGTTAAATGAAGCATTAGAACAGTGTGTGCAAAAACTAGCAACAAAACATAGAAGTATTGAAAGATTAACTACCCTGCACTATTTTGATACTTTTAATCAAACACTTTTGTATAAGAATGTGTTTATCAAATTGACTGCCAATGAAGTAGCATTTTTAACACTTTTACTACATCAAAAACATAGAGTAGTTACCTATCAAGAGATTGAAAATCATGTCTGGGATGGAGCATACATGAGTGAAGATGCACTTAAAGGACTTATAAAAAATCTACGTAAAAAGATTTCAAAAGAGGTCATTGAAAACCATTCAAAACTAGGCTATAAGATAAATCTCTACCATGGATAAAGCACTAAAATTTAAACTTGCTATAGTAAGCGCAATCTTTTTTATATTTTTGATAAACCATAAAAATGTTCTGTTTTTGGAACCTCATATTTTTTCTCACTATCCACTCTCTGCTGTTATCATTTCGGCAATCTCTCTTGGTATGATTTTTTCTGTCATGATTTATAATTTTTCAATCTATTTTTACAGTAGAGATAAACAACATCTCTATTATGCTTTGGGACAGTTCTCAGTTTTGTTTTTTCTCATCACGCTTGAAAGTCTTTTTATCGCGCCATTTGATACGCTCTATGGATTTCAAAGTTTAAGAATTCATTCTCTATTTCAAGTGCTGATCTTAATCTTTTCTATGCTTTTTATTAGAGAATTTTTACAGACAAAAAAGATCAAGAAGCTTGATAATTTGGTCGTTGGAGTCATTTATCTTGGTCTCATAGACATACCTCTAGCACTTGTAACAGAGCAAAATATTATCACAGCACTTATCCCTATATTTGTCCTTATATGGCTTGTAGTTTCAGAATCTTATAGGCTTATAGAGAATAAAACCCGTGCCTATTATCTTTTTTATATTGGATGGAATATCATTATCGTTACTTCGGTACTGGTTTATACAGGACTTTCAGGGTTGATAAATGATAACTTTCCATTTTTGCATTTGGCATTTTCAATAGAATCAATACTCCTCTCTCTTGCCCTTACCTATAAAATCAAACTCTTACATGATGAAAAAGACATGCAACAAAGTCTATTACTACAACAATCCCGTCTTGCTTCTATGGGAGAGATGGTATCAACTATCGCTCACCAATGGAGACAACCACTCACACATCTCTCCTATTTGTTTATGAATATCAAAAAAAATAGCCATAACCTCAAAACAGTTGAAACAAAACTACAAGAGGCAAATGATCAACTCACTTATATGTCTAAAACTATTGATGATTTTCGAAACTTTTATAATCCTGCAAAAACAAAAGAGGTATTTGATATAAAAAGTGCTTGTGAAAATGCAATTAAAATCTCTAGTATCCAAGTGAAGATAAATGCACCAAATCCTTTCTCATTTTACGCCAATAAAAACGAATTTGAACAAGTAATTTTAAATATTATCAATAATGCCAAAGACGCTTCAAAAAAGGCAAAAATAGAGATCATTATAGATAATCCAACTATCACTATTAGTGACGATGCTGGAGGAATTGATAAAGAACATATTGATAAAATTTTTGAACCCTACTTTAGTACTAAAAAAGAGAGTGATGGTATAGGACTCTATATCGCTAAGACTATTGTTGAAAAAGAGATGGGTGGAGAATTGATGGCAAAAAATAGTGATAAAGGTGCAAAGTTCATTATCACAATAAATGTCTAAATACAATAAGTGATGAGCCAATTAACTTGACTAATCGGCTCATATAATGATACTATTAGATAAGATAATAAGCGCATAGGAGTAATATAGATGCAAAACTTCCCTAAAAAATGGATTTGGCAGCATGAACAATATCCTTGTTTTAATTATGATAAAGAATCACTTATTGATTTACTTATACAAATAGAATACAACCATGGCATACTAAACGGCATATCTAAAACAATCAATCAATATGATATGCAAAATATAGAACTTGAAGCACTTATAAACGAAGCTATAAATACATCTGAAATAGAAGGAGAATACCTAAAAAGAGAGAGTGTACGAGCATCATTGCAAAAAAGACTAAGAGATGACTTTGATAGTAGCAAAGATAATTCAACGCACCAAACTGATGCATTGATAGAAATATTGATAGATTGCAGTCTTAACAAAAACCCTATCACAAAAGAGAGATTGCACGGATGGCATAATAGCCTTTTTATCTCTGGATATAGTGGTTTAGAAAAGATAATCATTGCCTCTTTTAGAGAACATGATAATATGGAAGTGGTATCAGGTGCGATAGGAAGAGAGAAAATACACTACCTAGCCCCTCCAAAAAAATATATTGATGCAGATATACAAAACTTATTAAAATGGATAGAAACATCAACAGAAAATATTTACATAAAAAGTGCCTTAGCACATCTTTGGTTTGTCTCAATCCACCCTTACGATGATGGAAATGGTAGAATAGCTAGAGCAATAAGTGACTATATACTTTCAAATAGTAACCATTTAGAAACAGATTTTAAACTATACTCACTATCAACCGCAATCAATAATGATAGAAAAGGCTACTACAATATACTGGACAATACAACCAATCTATTTAAAAATAGAGACTATGATTTTACCCCTTGGTTAAAATGGCATCTTCAAACAGTAAATCAAGCTATGATAGAAGCACATAAACAGCTAGAATATCTAATAGAAAAAACAAAGTTTTGGGATAGACATAAAACAGACAATCTCAATGAAAGACAAGTAAAAGTCCTTAATAAAATCCTAGACAAAGGAAGTGAAAACTTTGAAGGTGGGATCAGTACAAAAAAATATATGGCAATTACTAAAAAGAGTAAAGCAACTGTTGTTAGGGATATACAAGAGTTGCTTGAAAAAAGGTGTTTGGAGAAAGTTGAAGGGAGTAGTGGTAGAAATATTCGGTATATAGTGAAACTCTAAAGACATTATTAAATACCCTTAGGATTCAACTCATAACTTTTTCAATATCTTACTTAACCTATGCAGTAACTATATTTAATAAAAATTATATAGAGTTATAGAGGAGAATCAATGACTTTTGTATATAAATATATTATCATGTTGATAACTTTTCTTAAATAAGGTGAAAATATGAGAGCGTGTCATGAAGAAGCGAGAGCCCAATGGTAGAAAATTTTATCATTGTTATTTATCTTGGTATGGTAGGTTATTTAGGATATCTAGGCTATAAACAGACAAACAATAGTACAGATTATTTACTCGCAGGTCGTGATACACACCCGTTTATCATGGCATTAAGTTATGGGGCAACATTTATTTCCACTGCTGCGATAGTAGGCTTTGGTGGTGTATCGGCTTGGCTTGGTTACTCTCTTTTATGGTTAATTTTTTTCAACATATTTATTGGTATTTTTGTTGCATTTGTTTTTCTTGGTAACCCAACAAGAATGATGAGCTATAGACTCAATGCACATACATTTCCCGAATTTTTAGGGAAACGTTTTAACTCCAAGTTTATTCAAGTATTTGCAGCATTAATTATCTTATTTTTTATGCCATTGTACGCGACAGCAGTTTTAATTGGTGGAACACAGTTTATCGCGATCTATTTTCAAATGGATTATCATGTGGCACTGTTTATTTTTGCATTAGTGATTACGATCTATGTACTTGCTGGTGGACTAAAAGGGGTCATGTTTACAGATGCACTGCAAGGAACTATTATGTTTATTGCAATGATCATACTTTTGTATTTGACATTTGATCTTCTAGGTGGAATTGACGCAGCTTATCAAAAATTAAATCTTGTTTGGGAAAAAACAGTTGTTACTTTAAATAGTGTTGATCTAAAAACATTACAACCAGGAAGTGGTGATTTTATGATGAAGCTCTCAACCATGTGGGGCTTTGAAGGCTGGACTAAAATGCCAATTTTTATGAGTCAGGGATGGCTTTTTATGATGACAACCATTGCTTTAGGTGTTGGTATTGGTGTCCTTGCGCAACCACAGCTTATTGTCCGCTTTATGACAGTAAAAAGTAAACAAGAACTCAACCGTGCTGTACTTATCGGTGGAATTTTTATTTTAGTCACTACAGGTGCAATTTATCTTGTAGGTACCTTGACAAATGCATGGTATTTTGAGTTTAATGAAGGAAAAAATGCATTGCAGAGTACAGGAAGTATTGGTAAAGTAATTCCTCATTTTATCAATGATGCTATGCCAAAATGGTTTTCATTTATATTTCTTTTTGCACTGATTTCTGCTGCTATGAGTACGCTTTCAAGCCAGTTTCATACCATGGGAACTGCTATTGGGAGAGATTTTTTTGAACAATTGAGTAGTAGTAAACATGACTCTATGTTTATTACACGTATAGGAATTGTAGTGATGATTATGATTTCTGTGATGCTTGCATATACTTTTGATGATCAACCTGCCATTATTGCGCGTTCGACTGCAATCTTTTTTGCACTATGTGCTGCCATCTTTTTACCTACATATATAGGTGGACTTTTTTGGAAACGCCTCACAAAATCAGGTGCAATTGCATCGATGCTAGCGGGATTATCTATATCAAGTTTTTGGTTATTGTTTGTACATTTTAAAGAAGCAAAGGCATTAGGTGTATGCCAATCTATTTTTGGAACAAACTCTCTTTTAAGTGGAAAGCTTATTTTTGTAGATGCTTTAGTAATAGCACTGCCATTATCTATCATCACTTTAATTGTTGTTTCATTATTGAGTAAACCTATGGAGAAAGAGCACATTAAACATTGTTTTGATGATGTAAGGTAATTTGAGATGACTTATTTTGATACAGGGATAAATTTAGCATTTTGGTTAACAATTATTAGCACATTACTTTGTGTAGTATATGGTGTACTTTACTGGAATAAAGACGCACATTGTGAAATCACAAATGTTAAAGAGTGGGAAAAAGAAGAAGCGAAGATGGAAAAGGATCTGTAGTTCCCAAACTATTTCGCTTAGTGAGCACTATTTATAATGCTCACATTCTCTTCATCAAACACATTTATGCCAATATTTTCTATCTTTTTATCTACTTTGTACATCAACACATGATAGACAGAAGCTGCATCACACTCTGTAGTGGTTGCTTGGATCGTGATTGTTAGATTTTTATCGTTACTCTTGATACTCTCTTTGCGTCCACAATCTTCATCTCTCAGAATGGGATAAAATAGGAAATTCTCTGTTTGATAACTGATATTTGCATCATAAATGTTTTGAATCCATGCTTGAATGATAGAATAATCTCCACTTGCTAATGCTTGTGATGTACTATTTAAGTCTGTTAAAAATAGCTCCGTATTTTCCGTATTTTCAAAAATTTTATAAGATGTAAGTTCATTTATACTCATATCTCCTATACTTTCACCACTAATTTTTGAAACTTCAAAAAAATTTTCCGTATCATTTGTGATCGTATCATCAACAGTATTTTTATCAGAACTTGGGTTATTCATCACACCACAGCCAACACTAAACCATAACACAAAAACAAATATAGCACTTTTAGCACGCATAAACACCCCTTTAATCTGTCTTTAATAGTACAATAAAAAAATGTAGAAAAAGTGTACAAATTAAGATCTACATTTTTTCGACACTTTTTTATTGTACAATTTCACTATGAAAAACCACGCCAAATACTCTCTTTTATATGTTGAAGATGAAGCTTATATACGAAAAGCAGTTGTGCTATTTTTACAAGATCAATTTAGCCATATTTATGAAGCCCAAGATGGTAAAGAGGCATTTGAAATTTATCAAGATAAAAAACCAGATATCATTATCACAGATATCGAAATGCCAAGGATGAATGGTTTAGATTTTTGTAAAAAGGTAAGAGAAAAAGATGATAAAACCCCTATAATCATCATGACTGCATATTCACACACCCCGTACCTTCTCAAAGCAACAGAATTAAATTTGGTCAAATATCTCATCAAACCCATAGAAGAGAAACCTCTTTTTGATGCATTAAACTCATGTTTTGAAAAAATTGAATCAGGAAATCCAAGTGTTGTAAATCTTGGGAATAATTACCTTTACGACACTTTTAACCATATTTTAACTTGTGATGGAGAGATAATCAAACTTACAGTTTCACAAAGTCTGCTATTAAATATTTTGATCAAAAACAAAGGGCAAGTAGTCTCCTATAGGCAACTTGAAAATTCTATCTGGTACGATAGTGCTATGAGCAAAGATGCCCTGCGTTGTTTGGTTCGTGATATTCGAAAATTTACATACAAAGAGATCATAGAAAATAGCTCTAAAGTTGGATACAAAGTAAACTTACATGGATAAAATACTCAAATTCAAACTTGCTTTTATCTTTGTACTTTTAATCATCGCACTTTTTAACTATGAATTACTTTTTCTACAAAATACCGATGCAGTTCATAGCTATGGTCATGTGAAATTTATGGTGGTTACAGTTTGTTTTGGAATCATTGCGAGTACAAGTATTTACAACTTTGCACTTTATAGTTATATGAGAAGTAGGCAACATCTTTATTATGCCCTAGCACAATTTTTTACGCTGTTGTTTTTGATCAATCTTGACAGCCTTTTTATCAAACCATTTGATGAAATTTTTGCACTTAAAAGTTTACTGTTATTTGATCTTTCACAAGTTTTAATGCTCTTCTTCTCTCTACTTTTTATCAAAGAGTTTTTAATCACTTACCATGGAGATAAGCTCCATAATTTAATCAATATCATCTTATATATCTCTATATTTGATTTTGTTCTTACGCTGATTTTTTCACATGCGATCATCATTAAATTGATTCCTATTTTTATTCCTATATGGCTGGTACTTAGTGAAGCTAGACGTTTGGTTGACAACAAAGATATCCCATTTTATTATCTACTGTTTGGATGGGGGTTGGTTATATTTGTGGTGGCAGTTGAGTATCTTGGATTTGTAAAGTTTTCAGGAATTGTTTTTCCATTTTTACATGTTGCTTTGGCACTTGACTCTATTATCCTTTCACTTGCAATCTCTTATAAATTTAAACTTCTTGAAGATGATAGACGTACCCAACAGACACTTTTGCTACAACAATCCCGATTAGCTTCTATGGGAGAAATGATCTCTATCGTAGCACATCAATGGAGACAACCCCTTAACTTTCTCTCTTTTTCACTTATGAATATCAAAAAGAACTGTAACAATGAAAATGCAAAAGAGCTGATACAAGAATCAAATGAAAAACTGCAATACATGTCAAAAACAATAGACAATTTTAGAGATTTTTATAACCCTTCAAAAACAAAAGAGGAGTTTGATATAAAAAGATCTTGCCAAAATACATTAAAAATTGCTAACATCAAGGCTGAGATAAAAGAACTCAACTCTTTTTCATTTTACGGAAATAAAAATGAGTTTGAACAAGTCGTTTTAAACATCGTCAATAACGCTAGAGATGCCAAGAAAGATGCAAAAATAGAGATTATGATCAATAATCCAACTATCACAATCGCTGACAATGCAGGTGGAATTGATAAAAAAAATATCGATAAAATTTTTGAACCGTACTTTAGTACTAAAAAAGAGAGTGATGGAATTGGACTTTATATCGCTAAGACAATTGTTGAAAGAGAGATGGGTGGGAGTCTTAGTGTTGAGACGGATAGTGAAACCACAAATTTTATAATTTCACTTAATTAAAAATTGTACTTTAGACTTAAATTTGAAATATGTTAAGGTATTACATATTTAATAAGCCTGAAAATAACTTATTTGTATTATTTATTATAAAATTTCAATAAAATAATAATTTCTACATTTTTTCTACATTTTTTTAAGATATTGTCTATTTGTGTTAAAAAATACGAGGAGTGTGTTATGAGAAATAAGCTTATTTTTTTACCTATAGCTTTATTTGGTGTATCGGCTGTGGCATTTTCTAGCAATATATTTGAATCTAGAAAAGCTAACAATATTGCAGAGATTGATAATGTTGCTTATATTCAAAAGTATGTAGACAAAGATCTTTCAGAAGCTATTAATGTAGATAAGCATTTGATACTTAATGAATATTTGCAAAATATGCTTGATAAGCAACCTTGGGAAAAGGACTATATTGAAGACAACAAAGTAGTTAATGTAGTTGTTATGTTAAATGCAGAATATATGCCTTTTATTAAATTAAATAGTGTTGAAGATACTATCAATACATCAGTAAGTGCAATTAAAGATGAGAAAGGAAAAATAAAATATGTTATAGATGGGAAATCTGCTACACTAAAAGAAATAAATGATATTTATAAGAAAATTGATAAAAATATACTTAAAAACAGTAAATATAAAACTAAACTTCTTCAGAAAGTATTGTCATTGTTAACATTAAATGGAAAAAGTTTATTGTTTGCGAAGAGTAATTTAAAAGATGCATTGATAGAGAAAGTATCGCAAGGAAATAATATCATCAATATATCTTTAACAAAGAGTGAGTTACAAAATTTTGTAAAAGAAAATGTAAGTTTAATTTTAAAAATTGAACAAAAACCTAAATTGGAAGCAAAAATGGCTTCTCAAGCTCAAGCAACCGGTGTTGATCCTCAAGCTTTTAATGGTACTAATACGCATGGTGAAAATATTGATGTATTATTTGCAGATGGTGGTTGTCCATATCCAAGCTGGTTTAATAATTACAAATATACGGTCTTGGATGGCTCAGAAACAACTGGTCAACATACGAGAATGGTTGGAGATATCATTAGATATGGAGCAAGTGAAGCAAATTTATTATGTATGAGTATGAATACTTATAGTAATGGAAATTTTGGTCCCAGCCATATAGATATAGAAAATCATTCTTATGGTATTTCTTCTGGAATATCTAAAGAATATAAAACTCTTGATGCACAAATGGATAATCAAATCGTATCGAGTAGAAATACTGTTTTTATTGCTGCAGGCAATATAAATAGTATAGTCTCATCACCTGGAAAGGCATTAAATGCTATTACTGTAGGTAACTATATTGAGAGTTCTCCCTATCATATCAATGAAGAATATGTTTCAAGTTGGGAAAATCCAGATACAAAAAATGAAAAGCCAGAAATTTCAGCACCAGGTACGCAGATTACTGATCCCCAACAAAATAATTTAACCATGACTGGTACAAGTTTTGCAGCACCTCATTCTGCTGCTATTGCTTCACAACTTATGTCAAAACACAATTGGTTTATTCATAAAACTATGGCAACAAAAGCTGTTATGTTAGCAAATGCAATTGATGAAGTGGAGGAGACTGATGATTCGCCAAACTCTAATGATATGAAGGCAGGAGAAGGTGGTATTAGGTTTGCTAAATACAATCAAGCTTGGGAAATGTTTGATGGAAGTTGTAGTTCATTTGAAAGAACAACTTATATATCACAATATAGCAATAAGACAAGAATAGCTCTGACCTGGCTCAATAGAGGTGATTATATGATTGGTCATCAAAGTGAAGCTCGTGGGAATATAGGACTTGATTTAGATATGGGTGTCTATGATCCCGATGGCAACTATGTTGGTGGTGCTTATTCTTGGGATAATCCATACGAGATTGTTGAATTTGATCCTGTTAAAAGTGGAACATATACTATAAAAGTAAATTGTTATAAAAAAAGAGATACTGGATTTGATAGAAAAATGGGTATGGCTTCAGTAAGTTTTTATTAAAACATATCAGGATACATATCAAAACTTTTTTGGTACGTATCCTTTTTGAAAAAGGATAAATTATGTTAATAAAAAAAATGATGTTTTTAGCAATTCTTTTATTATTGATAGGGTGTGGAATTATGAATAATCCACAAGATGATGGGGATACGACAAAAATCTCAAAAATTTTTACAGCAGATTTAGATAATACAGAAATCAATCAAGAGTTTATTGACAATACTTCAGTGGTTGGACTTGAAGATGTTACATATAGAATTATAGATTCTAATGCCTCATTAAATTTATTTATTCAAGATTTAAATGATAGTGCAACACAATCCTCTTTCGTAAAAATGAAAGCTACACAATGGATAACCTTATTAACTGATGCAAATGTAGATTTTCAACAAAACAATATTTTATTTTATACATATATTTGGAATCTTTGTCAATATCAAGATACTATAGTTTTTAAAGAAAATAATGCTGAAATAATGATAGATATAACTAGTGAGTTGTGTAATCCCTCTGCAACAATATATGTTTATGCATATAGGGTATCAAAAGAGATAAAGCAGATAACTGTAAAAGTTGAAGGAATGGATGATCTAAATATAACAAATAGTAGTTTAACTCCATAAAAGAATTTATTATTTAGTCAGTTTTGAAAAAACAAATAAGCCCCTATTATAAAGGGGTTTATCCTCTTTATAGCTATAAGCAGAAGCAATATAAAGATGTTATATAAAATATAACTTTTTTAGGCTGCTCATTTAGATTAATTTAAAAGTATGACAGTTCTTTCATAAAATGCTTTGATCAAAATATTTTTCGACACTTTTTTATTGTACAATTTCACTATGAAAAACCACGCCAAATACTCTCTTTTATATGTTGAAGATGAAGCTTATATACGAAAAGCAGTTGTGCTATTTTTACAAGATCAATTTAGCCATATTTATGAAGCCCAAGATGGTAAAGAGGCATTTGAAATTTATCAAGATAAAAAACCAGATATCATTATCACAGATATCGAAATGCCAAGGATGAATGGTTTAGATTTTTGTAAAAAGGTAAGAGAAAAAGATGATAAAACCCCTATAATCATCATGACTGCATATTCACACACCCCGTACCTTCTCAAAGCAACAGAATTAAATTTGGTCAAATATCTCATCAAACCCATAGAAGAGAAACCTCTTTTTGATGCATTAAACTCATGTTTTGAAAAAATTGAATCAGGAAATCCAAGTGTTGTAAATCTTGGGAATAATTACCTTTACGACACTTTTAACCATATTTTAACTTGTGATGGAGAGATAATCAAACTTACAGTTTCACAAAGTCTGCTATTAAATATTTTGATCAAAAACAAAGGGCAAGTAGTCTCCTATAGGCAACTTGAAAATTCTATCTGGTACGATAGTGCTATGAGCAAAGATGCCCTGCGTTGTTTGGTTCGTGATATTCGAAAATTTACATACAAAGAGATCATAGAAAATAGCTCTAAAGTTGGATACAAAGTAAACTTACATGGATAAAATACTCAAATTCAAACTTGCTTTTATCTTTGTACTTTTAATCATCGCACTTTTTAACTATGAATTACTTTTTCTACAAAATACCGATGCAGTTCATAGCTATGGTCATGTGAAATTTATGGTGGTTACAGTTTGTTTTGGAATCATTGCGAGTACAAGTATTTACAACTTTGCACTTTATAGTTATATGAGAAGTAGGCAACATCTTTATTATGCCCTAGCACAATTTTTTACGCTGTTGTTTTTGATCAATCTTGACAGCCTTTTTATCAAACCATTTGATGAAATTTTTGCACTTAAAAGTTTACTGTTATTTGATCTTTCACAAGTTTTAATGCTCTTCTTCTCTCTACTTTTTATCAAAGAGTTTTTAATCACTTACCATGGAGATAAGCTCCATAATTTAATCAATATCATCTTATATATCTCTATATTTGATTTTGTTCTTACGCTGATTTTTTCACATGCGATCATCATTAAATTGATTCCTATTTTTATTCCTATATGGCTGGTACTTAGTGAAGCTAGACGTTTGGTTGACAACAAAGATATCCCATTTTATTATCTACTGTTTGGATGGGGGTTGGTTATATTTGTGGTGGCAGTTGAGTATCTTGGATTTGTAAAGTTTTCAGGAATTGTTTTTCCATTTTTACATGTTGCTTTGGCACTTGACTCTATTATCCTTTCACTTGCAATCTCTTATAAATTTAAACTTCTTGAAGATGATAGACGTACCCAACAGACACTTTTGCTACAACAATCCCGATTAGCTTCTATGGGAGAAATGATCTCTATCGTAGCACATCAATGGAGACAACCCCTTAACTTTCTCTCTTTTTCACTTATGAATATCAAAAAGAACTGTAACAATGAAAATGCAAAAGAGCTGATACAAGAATCAAATGAAAAACTGCAATACATGTCAAAAACAATAGACAATTTTAGAGATTTTTATAACCCTTCAAAAGAGAAAGCGGAATTTGACATAAAAGCTGCTTGTGAAAATGCAGTTAAAATTTCAAATATTTCAGTCTCTATTGATGAAGTAACCCCTTATATATTTTATGGCAATAAAAATGAATTTGAACAAGTAATTTTAAACATTATAAATAACGCAAAAGACGCTTCAAAAGAGGCAAAAATAGAGATCACTATAAATCATTCAATGATAACCATAAGTGATGATGCGGGAGGAATAAATAAAAATAATATTAATTATATATTTAATCCTTACTTTAGTACCAAACAAGAGAATGATGGAATTGGACTATATATTGCAAAGACAATTATTGAGAAGGAAATGGGTGGAAAACTAAGTGCAAAAAACAGAGAAAATGGAGCAACTTTTACCATTATTTTACCTTATAAAAAACAGTAAAAAGCCCTGTATTGTGACATTTTAGTGACATTTTATTTTGTTGAAGTCTTTAAGTTTGTTTGATATAGAATTCACTCAAATACTTTCACAGAACAAGGCTTAACATGATAGAAAAAATTTTAAAAAGAGATGGCGATTTTGAAGAGTTTACTTCATATAAGATAGAAGACGCTATCAAAAAAGCCTTTAAAAGTGAAAACACAATTTATGATAATTCAATCTTTTTAAATGTCTTTGAAAAGCTACAATCCAAAAGAGTCGTAGCGGTTGAAGATATCCAAGATATTATCGAACAAGAGTTATATAAAGCTAGATATTTTGATGTGATGCGTTCATTTATTTTATATAGACATACACATAAAATGCAAAGAGATAACTTACTTGAAGAGGATACAACATATATAAACTCAACACAAACTATCGAAGAGTATATCAACGGTAGTGACTGGAGAATAAAAGCAAACTCAAATACTGGATATTCCAATGCAGGTCTTGTAAATAATACTGCAGGTAAAGTTATTGCAAACTATTGGCTAGATAAAATTTATAGCAAAGAAGAAGGACAAGCTCATAGAAATGGTGACTATCATATTCATGATTTAGACTGTTTGACTGGATATTGTGCAGGGTGGAGTTTACGGGTACTATTAGATGAGGGATTTAATGGTGTTAGAGGAAGAGTTGAGAGTAGTGCTCCCAAACATTTACGTGAAGCACTAGGTCAAATGGCTAACTTCCTTGGAATACTCCAAAGTGAATGGGCTGGTGCGCAAGCTTTTAGCTCATTTGATACATATCTTGCACCTTATGTCTATAAAGACAAACTCTCATACACTGATGTCAAAAAAGCCATAAGAAGTTTTATCTATAACTTAAATGTTCCTGCTCGTTGGGGACAGAGCCCTTTTACAAATATCACGATAGATTGGACTGTTCCTGAAGATTTAAAAGACCAGATACCAACAAGAAATCAAAAACATCTTCTTGGTGATTCTAATTTAACTTATAAAGATTTTCAACCACAAATGGATCTCATCAATCGTGCCTATTATGAGATCATGACTGAAGGTGATAAAACAGGACAGCCTTTTACTTTTCCTATACCTACTGTAAATATCACTGAAGATTTTGACTGGCATGGTGAAAATACAGATTTACTCTTTGAAAATACTGCAAAGATTGGGTCATCATACTTTCAAAATTTTATTGGTAGTCAATACAAAAGAGATAAAAATGGAGAATTGATTGCTAACGAAGAGGCATACAAACCAGGTCATGTGAGAAGTATGTGCTGTAGACTTCAACTGGATCTTAGAGAGTTATTAAAGCGTGGTGGTGGGCTTTTTGGAAGTGCAGAGATGACAGGAAGCATCGGTGTCGTAACGCTAAATATGGCACGACTTGGATTTTTGCACAAGGGTGATAAAGAAGCACTTATGCTTAGGATCGATCAACTGATGGATTATGCTGCTTCTACACTTGAGAAGAAAAGAGTATTTATTCAAGAGATGTTTGATAGAGGACTTTTTCCCTATACAAAAAGATATCTACCAGGGTTTAATAATCACTTCTCAACTATTGGTGTAAATGGTATCAATGAGATGATACAGAACTTTAGCAGTGATAGCTATGATATTAGTACTCCTGAGGGGATAGAGTTTGCAACGGAAATTCTAAATCACATGAGAGATAAGATGGTTGCGTACCAAGAAGAGAGTGGAAACCTTTATAATTTAGAAGCAACCCCTGCTGAGGGAACAACTTATAGATTTGCAAAAGAAGATTATAAACGATATGGGGATTCTATCATCCAAGCTGGAATGAATGAAAATATCTACTATACAAACTCATCACAGATACCTGTAGACTTGACTGATGATCCATTTGAGGCACTTGATCTTCAAGATGACTTACAGTGCAAATATACGGGAGGAACCGTACTACATCTTTACATGAGAGAACAAGTTAGCTCGACTGAAGCTTGTAGAAAATTGGTTAAAAATGTCATTACAAACTATAGATTACCTTATATCACAGTAACCCCACTTTTTTCAGTATGTCCAAAACATGGGTATCTAGCAGGAGAACATGAATATTGCCCTAAATGTGATGAAGAGCTTTTAGAAAAAGAGGATGTTATCTCTTGTACAGCGTAGGAGTTGGTAAGTATGAAATTACACTAACTTACTCTTATATCGGTAGTGATTTACTTGTTATTATCAATGGTGGTGATGCACATATTGGAGGTTTAAGTCTGATAGAAAATAATGCTTTGTCAAGTCTACGTAAAATGGGACACAAAGATGACATCGTATCCAATATAGCAGCATCATTAATTTATGATAAAATAAAAAAAGATACACTGGTTATTTGCGGAATACACTTGGATAATGCAACTAAAAATGATATCGCTATCTTAGTAGATAATGCACAAAAATGTGTAGAAAAGTTTTTAAAGGAAATTAATGATAAGTAGAGAAGTTTTAGAAGAAGCGGGACTAGAATTAACAGATGAGCAAATCATACAGTTACAAGAGCATCTCAAAGGTTCAAAAAATAGTAAAGCTTTAGAAATTTTTAATGCTAAAGGGGTAGGTAAAAACCCTGATAATTATGGACAAGTAGAGATTTATTTGAACGTAAATGATAAAGAACATATTGATGATATTGGATTTGAATATAAAGGTTGTACTACTATTGAATTTACAGCATCTGTTTATACTGAAGATTTAAAAGGCTTATCACTAGATGATGCGCTCGAAATTACTAATATTTACTTAGATGAGATGAATTCAAAAGAAGATAGTGATGAGTGTTTAAAAATGATTTTAGTAGCGTTCTTAGCAGCACGTGAAAACTTTCTAAATAGAAAAAATGATATGGATGAAATATGCCATACAATGACAATATAAAATTAAATAAGGAGCGACCTATGAAAAATGCGCAATTAAAAAACTTAAATGATAAACGACAAAAGTGTATCGTATATACAAGAGTTATGGGATATCATAGACCTGTTGAGAGTTTCAATGTAGGTAAAACTGGCGAACACAAACAACGAAAACAGTTCATTGAATCAAAAGTATAACTTTCCTGAAAAAATTGTTTATGATTTAACAAAATTTACACATCTTGACTTTCCTGATCATCTAGCGTGTATCGTGTGGCTGGTTGGTTGTAACATGCGATGTGATTATTGTTATAACAAGTCCATTGTATTTAGTAAAACCGGGCAAATGTCACTAAATGATATTTTGTCTTTTTTACGCAAAAGAGTAGGACGGCTTGAAGGCGTTGTGTTATCAGGTGGTGAAGCCACTGAACATGACCTCATCCTTTTTTGCCAAGAAGTTAAAAAACTTGGATTTTTGATAAAACTCGATACCAATGGAACAAACTTTGAAAAGCTAAAACAGTTATATGAATTAAATTTATTAGATTATATTGCTCTTGATTACAAAGCACCAGAATACAAATTTAAAGCTCTCACATACTCCAATAAGTTTGAACAATTTAGCAAGAGTTTAAACTTACTGATATCTTCAAATCTTAACTTTGAAGTTCGTACAACCTTACACGCTGATCTACTAAATGAAGAAGATATAAACTTCATAATCTCTGATTTAAAAACAAGAGGGTATCAAAAAGAGTATTTTTTACAAAACTTTTTAGAGACAGAAGAAAATATAGGAAATTTAAAAACTTCAAATAAAATATTTAAAAAATCCAAGCTTATAGATGATTTGAAAGTTGTATGGAGATAATGATATAAAAGGCTAAAAAAAGAAACTATCCGTATAATAGTCTCAA
Organism: Campylobacterales bacterium; assembly: GCA_016744895.1. Classification (GTDB taxonomy): domain Bacteria; phylum Campylobacterota; class Campylobacteria; order Campylobacterales; family QNZT01; genus SZUA-1433. The sequence continues at coordinate 40,929 of JADGDK010000010.1, forward strand.
AAGGTAAAGAATGAAAATATTTATTAAAGTGACAGTAGTTACATTAGCATTGAGTTTAACCACGCTATATGCAGGTGAACCTCACAAGCATAGTCAGAGTTGTAATCATGATTATCAAGCTCTTAAAAATGAAGTTAGTAAAACAACTATTAAAAACAATGCAAAGCAAAGAGTCCAAGAACTGGTCTTAGAAAAAAAGGTTCCCAAGAGTTGGAAATCTGCACAGATTTCTAAGATAGGAAAAACTCACTATGGTGATACCGATGACTGGGTTATAGGTTTTGATAATCTAAAGATCAAAGATAAAACAAAACAAACGCTTTATATATTTATAAATGTTCGTGGTAAAATAATGGGTGCTAATTACACAGGTAAATGATTGTTACCTAATCACACTCTATATACTTAAGCCAAAAACATAACCTTAGCAGCCACAACGATAAATACGCCAAGCACGATCACAAGTTTATGAAAGTGATGGTTCATAAAGTGGCTTTTTGTACCTTTTGTAAATTTTTTAGTCAAGTTGTACCCTACTCCAGCAGCTATAATCAAAACAAGAAAAATCTTAAACATCAGAAGTTGCTGTAAAGGTGTTTGTAAAATTCCTACATCAGAGTTGATGTACTTTGACATCATCATACCACCTGTAAGTATCAAAGTTAAAAGCGTAAGAGGAAATATTTTAAAACTTCTTCCACCTAAAGCCTGATTTATCTTCTGTTGATTCTCTTTATCAAACTTGCCTTTTAGTGCTGAAATCACCGCTAAATCTGTAAAAACATAACCTAAAAACATAATTGCTAAAACTAAATGTATAATATGTGCATATGGGTAAATTAATTCCATGAAAACTCCTATAAAAAATAGATTATATCTTTATAAGTTTTTATTTTCCATATAGTATTTTTATCTCTTGTGCTACAATACTGAGTATGAAGATATTATTAAACTGTGATATGGGTGAGAGCTATGGTGCGCATAAAGTAGGTTTAGATGAACTGGTGATGCCCTATATAGATATGGCAAATTTAGCCTGTGGTTTTCACGGTGGTGATCCACATACGATGCAACAAAGTATTGCTTTAGCTAAAAAACATAGTGTCACTATCGGGGCACATCCTAGCTACCCAGACTTGGTTGGTTTTGGTAGGCGAAGTATGAAATGTAGTAGTGATGAACTTGAATCAATAGTACTCTATCAGATAGCAGCACTAGATGGTATGTGTAAAGCCCAAGGAGTACAAGTATCATATATCAAGCCACATGGTGCGATGTATAATGATATGATGCAAGATAGTCTACTCTTTGAAGCCATAGTAAAAGCCATAGCACGTTATACCAGTTCTTTAAAGCTAATGATACTCTCTACAGTAGATAATAAGACCTATGAAACCATAGCACTTAAACATGGTATAACGCTATTATATGAAGTTTTTGGCGATAGAGCATATACAAGTGATGGTTATTTAGTACCACGATCCTATGAGGGTGCATTATTGCATAGTAGCAAAGAGGTTAAAGAGCGGTTGAAGCAACTACAAACAACAGGCACTATCTCAGCCATAGACGGTACAACACTAGCACTAAAGGTAGATACACTTTGTGTACATGGTGATAATAAAGAGGCACTAAGCCTTGTCAAAGCACTCTGTAGTCTATAGCATGAAGATTGAAGTTGTTACGCATAATAGTATGATGCTCTATTTTGAGCAACGTATAGATGATAGGATACTCAATCAAGTACAACAAACCTTTTATATGCTAAAAGAGTTAGAAGGAGTTATAGATCTAACTCCCTCATATGCCTCTATACTCGTAGAGTTTGACCATACAATCCATACGCATGAGTATATGAAAAACATCATACACAAACAAATAAAAACATTGAACCCTAGCACGATCACTACACAAAGACATATAAAAATACCAACAAAATATCATCATAAATATGACCTAGAACATGTAGCCAAATATAATAACCTAAGTATAAATGAGGTTATAAAACTGCATAGTTCCACCATATATAGAGTTTATGCTATAGGATTTATGGTAGGATTTGCTTATCTTGCTAGCATACCTCAAAAGATAGCGACTCCACGACTCTCCACACCACGTTCAAAAGTACCTAAAGGCTCTGTCGCTATAGCGGATGCCCAAACAGCCATATATCCACAACAAAGTGCAGGAGGTTGGAACATCATTGGAGAGACTGATTTTGAAGAGTATAATAGTTTTAATATTGGTGATAGTGTCCAATTTGTGAGGATATAATGGCATTTAAGGTACTTCAATCTGGACTCTTTACTACCATACAAGATACTGGTCGTAAAGGGGTTGCACATAAAGGACACAGCCAATCAGGTGCGTTGGATAGATATGCGTATAAACAGTCTTTAGCATTGTTACATGAGAGCGATACCAATGCACTTGAAGTTATGGTAGGATTAAAGCTTGAAGCCATAAAACCTACAACTATTGCCATCACAGGAGCCGATTTGGGGCTAAAGATAAATGGCATATTTAAAAAACCATGGCAAAGTTATACTATAAAAAAGGGTGATATACTCTACTTTGCTAAACGAATACAAGGACAACGAGCTTACTTGACAGTCAAAGGTGGATTTGATGTGCCAAAGGTATTAGGTTCATATGCCACTATGTTAAAAGAAGGTATCGGAAGCACGCTAAAAGCAGGTGATATCATAAACTATATGCCCTACCTCCACAAACAAACAAATAGATTAAAAAAAGAGCATATACCCTACTATGGTGATACCCTAACCCTTCGTGTACAACTCTGCTATCAACACCATTACTTTAGTGATACAGAGAAAAAGAAATTTTTTAACAATGAGTATAAAGTAACCTTACAAAGTGATAGAATGGGCTATAGGTTAAGTGGTGAGTCTATTGTTCCAAGCAGTACCAAACTCATATCTGAGGGGATAGCCTTTGGTAGTGTACAAATACCCAAAGATGGTCAACCCATTATATTATTGGCACAACGCCAAAGTATCGGAGGGTACCCAAAAATTGGCACTGTATTGGCTAAGGATTGCTATACCTTAGCTCAAATGGGTGCTGGAAGTAGTATCTTTTTTGAAATGTATCTCGATAAAAATTAACTATATTCTTATTTTCCCCATAATATCTTTTTTTTGGATTTAGCGTTTATCTCATCCTTTGACTTGGATATACTGGTGGCAATATCTGCAAACTTTTTGCCAGTTGCAAAACACAAACCAAGTTTACATGCCATATAGATATCATGAGGATGATCTTTTCTCAGTACAAATGGATAGTCAATTTCCCAAAACTGTTTTTGATGTTTTTCTAACAGATTTTTTTTTGCTTTTAGCGTTACATCTCCAGCTTGTAATCTCATAGCAAGCGTTACAAAACTTGCACACTCTTGCGGTTTTTGCTCTAGAGTTTCACCATAAGTCTTGACTACTTTTTCACTCTCTTTTACCAAGTCTAAGTCATCATTGATATTTGCCAAAGTTACAAAAGAGTTTAGCAAGATACTCAAAGGTGCACTATAATATTTATCATCAAAGTCAGCTCTTACTTTTGGATTTTGTGTACTCATGTACCATATATCATTTTGGTTAAACAATGCTTTTGCATCATGGGCTAATTTTGAAGCCAGTTTGAGGTGCTTTTTATCCAGAGTTACTTGATGTGCTGTTAGAAGCGTATCTATAAGGTAGGCATAGTCTTCTAATTGGGCTTTTTGTGTTGGTGGTTTGTTACTGATAGTTTGATGATATAAGATTCCCTCTTTGAGCATCAACTTTACAAGAGAGTCTAGTTTTTGATTTGCAGTTGGTAGATAGTTTTTATCGTATATCGCTATGGTATAAAGAGCTTTGATCATCATAGCATTCCAGGAAGTGATGATCTTTTTGTCAAGAAATGGAAAGTTTCTTTCTCTTCTGAGTTTTGATAGATACTTTTTTACCATCTCTAGTTTTGCAGGTGCTTTGTCATCTTCTATGTTGACATGTGAAAGTTCGCCATCGTAGTTTCCAAACTCTTCTATGCTTAGATACTCCAGTATGTCCTCTATCTCCTCTTCTGACAAAGACTCTTTTTTAAGACCTTCTTGAAGTTTTAGATAGTCATATAGATAATATATACCCTCCACTCCTTCTTTCCCTACACTATCACTAGCAGAAATGTAGTAACCATTTTCCGTATAGTTTTTCTCCATCTCGTCTATGGTCTTTTTTGCAATGTCATAAAAATATCTCTGTTTTGTCAGTCTGTACATCTCTAAGTAGGGTATAGGCATCTGTGCATTGACATAGAGTAGTTTTTGAAAATGTGGTATTTTCCAGTTTTTGCCCGAATATCTAAAAAATCCACCATCTATCTGATCAAAAATACCTCTTTTTGACATCGTCAGCAAAGTCTCTTGTGCCATACTAAAGGCTCTTTTATCTCCTGTTGTTTTATATATGTTTAAAAGTAGTTCAATTTTTGATGCTTCGGGAAACTTTGTACGTGAGGTACTAAATCCACTGTTTTCTTTGTCGTACTGTTTTTCTATATTTTTAAGTGTTGTGTCTATAAGTTCTTTGAGTTTTAAACTATTTTTACTTGGTTTTGGAGTTTGGTTTATCTCTTGTTCTGCTTTAGAGAAGAGTTGCATCTGCTCATTTAATGTATCCTTTTGGGTATATAACACTCCTAATCTACTGGTTAAAGATATAATATCTTCAACTTTTCCAAAACCCTCTCTTGGCATATAAGTTGTTATAAAAAAAGGTTCAAGATTCGGAGTTAAAAAAACTGACAGAGGCCAACCACCTCTACGACCTTTGTAGGCTCTAAAAAGATTTTGATACTTTTTGTCTATATTTGGAAACTCCTCTTTATCAACTTTTATAGCTATAAAGTATTTGTTTAAAACATCTGCAACATCTTGATGTTCAAAGCTCTCACCTTCCATCACATGACACCAGTGGCAAGTACTATATCCAATGGAGAGAAATATAGGCTTGTTCTGTTTTTTTGCAAGTTCAAGCGTCTTTTGGTTCCAAGCATGCCAATTTACAGGATTGTGCGCATGTCGTTGGAGATATGGAGAACTCTCTTTTGAAAGAGTATTTTCAAAAGCTGTGATCGGACTGATGGCAAGTATTAACAAAAATATAAATCTAAGCAAAAAAAACCTTTTTTATGTAGTATAACAAATTATTTTTTTTTCAATTATTATTTTACTTCATATATCTTACTATTTTAGGCTTTTTGTTTATTTCTCTCTAAGATATAGACACTTTGAGTTCTTTACCAATAC
>JADGDK010000110.1:0-6126 GCA_016744895.1 Campylobacterales bacterium
ACATTTAGTAATACTGGGAGCATTATATGAATCAAACTCTAAAAAAACTACTACTTTTATCTGTTCTATTTTTAGCATATCCACTGTTTTCTTATGAAGGACACCAAAAATGGATTGGTGTGTATTCTCAGGGGGTACCTTATACTGATCAAAAAATCATTAAAGATTTGAGTTGGGATAATGTAAGTGATGATATTAAAAAAGGATGGAAAGAGGGTTTTGATGTCACTCAAATTAAGTATGGAAATGGAAAATGGGTAGCTATTCTTTCAAAAGGTACAGGATTTACCAATCAAGCCTTTGATCGAAGAGATCGATTGAAAGATTTTATGCATGTGCTTAACAGACGTTGGAAAGAGGGTTATAGACTTGTTGATATAGAGTATGGACTTGGTAAGTGGATTGGGATTTATGCAAAAGGTACGTCGTATGTTTCTCAATCATGTGAGAGTGCTCGTGGGCTTAGTAATTTTCAATATATTGTAAGAAAAAATTGGAAAAAAGGGTTCAAGCTTATTGATGTAGAGCGTGGTGGAAATAAGTGGGTTGGTCTTTTTGTCAAAGGTTCAGGATATAAAAATCAATATTATCGTGTTAAGACAGCTTGGTCAAAGAGTAAAAGATCTATTAAACAGAGTTGGAAAAAGAAGTATGATCTGGTTTCACTAGAGTATGGATTGGGACAGTGGGTAAGTGTATTTGCTACAAATTCAGGATATAAAAGTCAATCTGTAATTGCAAGAGATAATTGGGATGCATTTATGAAAGCTTTTGAGGCACAAAAAAAAGCAGGATTTTTTCTAACTGATCTTGCACATGGATGGTAATAAAATCTACTAAAAGGAGAGAGCATGAATATTAAAAAAAGATGGTTAACACTCTGTTTAGGCGCTACACTAGCATATCCGACTACAGCTTTGGCTGAGCATATCTGGGTAGGTATTATGGCTAAAGGAACAGGGTTTTCTACACAAGGTTATGAGAGTCAAAAATATTTAGGTGACATTGCACATACGATTAAAAAACGATGGAAAAAAGGTTATAAACTTGTTGATTTAGAGTATGGCTATCATCGTTGGATTGGGCTTTTTGCAAAAGGCAGTGGATATACTGAGCAAGGATATGCAAGCAAGCGAGATTACGATGAATTTTTTGCTATTGTAAAGAAGCGAAGAACACTTGGTTTTGATTTGATTGATGTTGAGTATGGTGATGCAAAATGGGTAGGTATCTTTTCAAAAGGTACTGGTTTTACATCAAACATCGTTGCAAATGTTGAGACGATTGGAGATTTGAGAAAAGTTATTAATGGACAGTGGAAAAAAGGATACTTTATTACAGATCTTGAGTATGGAGCTGGTGAATGGGTGGTTGTTTTTTCTAAAGGAACAAAGTTTACCGATCAAGCTACTAACATGACAGATGAATGGGATCAATTTCAGATCATCATGAAAGAGAGATGGAAAAATGGTTACTATTTGACGAAGTTAGAGTATGGGTTTGGACACTGGATAGGTGTTTTTTCTAAAGGTGTAGGATATACAGCTCAAGCTTATGTGAGTGCAGATGATTATGATGATTTTAGCGCAGTTGTACAACAGCGTTGGAAGCAAGGATATTATCTTAGTGATCTTAGTGACGGAAAAGATTAAAACACTTCAATTGTTGTATCAAATAATTAAATTGTTTATTTGATACAACATCTTCTTTACTTATATAATTTATAACAATACACTTTACTACTCTTAAAAGTCTATATTACTAGACACGTTAATCATCTTCTGTGAAGCTTGATTTTTAATGAATCTATTAAAATTGACGATGTACAACATAGTAAAAACAGAAGGAATATAGCTATGTCTGATAATTATATTGCAAAAAAGGCAAAAGTTTATACACGTGGGCTAACGCTTCTCTTAGTTGAAGATGATCCAATATCATTGGATATTTATCAAGAGGGAATGAAGAAATTATTTTCTTCAGTTGATGTTGCAGTTGATGGAAAAGAAGCTTATGACAAATGGTCAAAGAACAAAGATGGATATGATTTGATCATTACAGATATTATGATGCCTGAAATGGATGGATTGAAACTGATATCGAAGATTAGAGAAATTTCTGTTGGACAAAAATTTATGGTACTTTCATCAATTGAAGATATGAATGAAATGAGAGAAGTCATTAACCTTGGTATAGATGGGATTATTACCAAACCATATAATCAAAATATTTTTTTAACGATTGGTTACAGAGTATTTAAAGCACTGCACAACAAAAAGATAGTCAAATCACAGTTTATGCAGTTAAAACTTCTTTCTCAAAATAATTTAAAGCTTCAAAAGAAATTGAAACACAATGTTGTAGTTTCAGATAAACGAGAACCTAAGATTGCTAAAACGGCTAAAGAAAGTATATCTAGCCTCGTTGAAAAATATAAAACAAGAGAGTCATTAAACAATATAAAATCATCTGATTTTATAACAAATCTTGATTTTTCACGCACTGCTATAATAGATGATTTTCAGGAAAAATTAGGTTATTTTGAAGGACTTTTGTGTAATGGAAGTTTTATGGATGATATTGGTGTGATTTTAGAAGATCTAATTAATGTATCTATTGGTCTTAGTGAATTTATTTCTGTATTAAATAGTAGAGGAGAATTTCCTGTAGCCGCGAATGCTGCGGAAAATTTAGTTGTTTTTTTAGAAAAGATTTCTATTGATACTCTTAAAGAAAAAGAAAAGAGAGAGTTGATGATTGATAGAATGATTTATTTGCTTCATGATGTTAATGCTTGGATTATTACTGTATTTATCAAACATGAGGTTGATAATGTTAACTATTTTGATGCTTCATTTGCAAACAGTTGCTTGGAAATTGAAACAATTTTTAATGAAAGTGATGAAGAAGTTTTTGAAAATAGTTTGGAATTTTTCTAATGACAAAAAATCGATCAAATTTTTTTGATATCACAATACTGTTTGTAGAAGATCACGATAAATTTGAAACAGCCACTTTTGAAAAGCTTGTAAATGATATCAAAATGGTAGTCAAAAAAGTGTATTGTGCTTATAATGCTAAAGAAGCAATCAATTTTATGAAACAAAATCATAACAGTATAGATTTGATAATTACCACTGTAGAGTTATCAGATATGTACTGTTTTGAAATGTTAAATCTTATACGGGAAAATAGACCTGATATACTTGCAATTATCAAGACACCTCTTGCACATAATAAAATCTTTGAAAATATAAGTGAGATTGATAACTATAATGACTATATTGCAGAACCTATAGATATTGAAAAATTGATTCCTTTACTTCGAAGTAATTTACAAAAACTTTTGATTTTAAATGAGCAGCAAAAAGTTGAAAAACTTCTTTTACAATATAAAACAGCTTTAGATGAAACTGCTGAAATTACAATCACAAATATTGAGGGAAGGATTCGCTATGCTAGTGACTCTTTTTGTAAAATTAGTGGATATAAAAAAGAAGAGATTATAGGTCAAAAATATAATTTTTTGAGGCATGAAGATATGCATAATTCTCTTTTTGAAGATATGCAAGAGACATTATTTTCTAAACAAGTATGGAAAGGACGGATTAAAAATAGAAAAAAAAATGGGACAGTTTTTTATAGTGAGACAACAGTTATTCCTATCATAGATCTTGATAATAATATCGCAGAGTTTTTGACTGTAAGCATTGATGTAAGTGAATATATCAAAGAATTTATCAATGCTCGCGAATCTGAAAAGACAAAAGATGCATTTTTAGCAAATATCTCACATGAGATAAGAACACCATTAAACGGAATACTGGGATATACACAGTTGCTTGCATCTGCAAATTTAGAAACCAAAGAGAAAGACTATATTGATATTGTTCATAAGAGCGCTAATAGTTTACTCAGTATTGTCAATGATATACTTGATATCTCAAAAATCCAAAGTGGTAAAATGGAGATTGAAAAGATTGCTTTTAATCCTTATGAAGAGTTTCATAGTGTTGCAAAACTCTTTCATATAAAAGCAGATGAAAAACAGATCGCACTTGCTTTTTATATTGAGCCCAAAATTCCAAAACTACTGATTGGAGATCCATTAAAAATAAAACAAATTCTCTCTAATCTTATCGATAATGCTATCAAGTTTACTTTGAAAAAGGGTGTTATATTTGTCAATATTAAGTTGAAGAATATAGATGAGGATAGTTGTTTGCTAGAGTTTAGCATAAAAGATAGTGGTATTGGCATTTCAAAAGAGAAACAAAAATTTATCTTTAACCCTTTTATGCAAGCAAATAGTTCTACGACAAGAGAGTATGGTGGGACAGGATTGGGATTGACTATTACGTCCAATTTAATATCTCTTATGGGCTCAAAAGTCAAACTTATATCTAAAGAAAATATTGGAAGCAAATTTAAATTTATCCTTAAATTTTCTTATCAAGAAGATAATGCTATAGCAATGAAAAACACTTCTATAAGAGAGAAAAAATTTAATTTTGCATCTGTATTGGTTGCAGAAGATAATGAAATAAATCAGCAATTGATTTGTGATATTTTGAGTATGAAAAATATCACAGTGACAATTGCAAAAGATGGAAAAGAAGCATATGAATATATCAAATCAGAAAAATTTGATCTTATTTTTATGGACATTAATATGCCTATTATGGATGGTATAAGTGCAACAGAAAATATTTTGGCATATGAGAAAAAGTATAAGTTACCTCATACACCCATTATAGCTTTGAGTGCAAATGTGATTTCTGGAGATAAAGAACGATTTTTACAAGTGGGGATGGATGATTTTTTATCAAAACCTTTTGAATTGACAGCATTTAATTCAATACTAGAAAATTTTTTAGGTAAAGTTACTAAAGATAGTTTCGATAGTGAAGTAATTGCATCATCATTAGGAATATCTCCGGATAATGTTCACATATATCTAGAAAAATTTTTTGATATGGTGGATAAAGAATTACCTATGATGCAAAAAGATTATCAAAATAGAGATTTTTTAGCCATAAAAACTACCGCACATAAGCTTAAAGGTACTGCGGGAATGTTAAAACTAGATAATATATTTAAAGCCTTAAAAGAGATAGAGAAAAATGCAAAAGAGCAAAAAGATTTTGCATACCTTGAGCATTTTCAAATTATTTTAGACACTGTAGAAGAGATGAGAGTCGTTGAAGTCCTTTAAATCAAGCACTTATATTAATATATAAAACTTTCTTAGTATAATGTTAAATGATTTTTAACAGGAGCATAAGATGAAAAACATAATACAGATGTTCTTACCATTTTTTTTATTTCTTTTTTTTACTTTGATACTCTTTTTTTATTTGAAAAATGATAGTACAACTCCAAGTGACAATAGCTCAAAACAAGTTCAAGAAATTTTTAAAGATGTAAAGGTTCGTAAAGAGGTTAAAGTCAAACAATCAAGAAGTAGTGGTACTGCTGAAGTAACTAGAGTAAGATGGAATCACCATAATGGATTTGAACGGCTTGTATTTGATGTGACTGAAGATAATTCAGCTAATTTCACAATGGCTATCGATGGAGGGAATGATACTAAAGTACACGGAGAATTTGTAGGCTATCGTACATTTTCGCAAACGTTACCAAATTTTAGATCTAGTAACATCATCAAAGAGATGAAAGTTTATGAACTAACTGATAATCACTATAAGTTTACTATTTCACTTTATCGTCCTATGGAATACAAAGCTTTTGCTTTGAAAAAACCTGCTCGTATCGTAATTGACATGTATTAGAAGAAGGAAAAACCGATGAATAAAGAAAAGAATTCAATTGCCTTATTAATTGACTGTGATAACATCAGTCATAACTCTATTGAGGGAATTATCAATGAGCTTTCAAAGTACGGTGTGATAAATATCAAGAATGCTTATGGAAATTGGAAAAGTCCAAAGCTCAAAGGTTGGGAAGAGAAGCTTCATGAGTTTGCACTTCAACCTATTCAACAGTTTGACTATACCAAGGGTAAAAATGCAACTGATATTGCTATGATCATTGATGCGATGGATATACTCTATTCACAAAACATGGATGCATTTGCTTTGGCGACAAGTGATAGTGATTTTACAC
>JADGDK010000110.1:6133-8254 GCA_016744895.1 Campylobacterales bacterium
AGAGTTTAGTAGAGAATGTAAAACAAACAAAATTTGACACCAAAAGTTTACGACAAGATACAAAACTTGTAAGCTGGCTTAGAAATGCAACACTAAGAACCATGGATGAAGATGGGTGGTCAAATCTCTCAAAAACAGGTGCTTATATCTCAAATAACTCTTCATTTTCACCAGTAAATTATGGGTATCAGAAGTTGGGAGATATTATCAGAGTGATTGACCTTTTTGATATAGAGATGCGACACAATAATAAGCAGATGTATATCAAGGATAAAAGAGGGTAGGGTGCTGTTAAACCAAAGCTCCTAAGTCCAATCCAATTGTCGTTCCTATATCTTTTTTTGTATCAATTTTAATTTTAATTTTATGTTTATCACAAAAAGATTTGACAATACTTAATCCTATCCCAAAACCCTCTGTAGATGGGTTTTCCTGATAAGATTTATCAAAGACAATGAAGAGGTTTTTAGTGTCTATACCAATTCCACTGTCTTGGATATAGAGTGTGTTTTCCTTCATATATACCTTTACAAATCCTTCTTTTTTATTGTATTTGATAGCATTTGAGATGAGGTTGTCAAGTGTTTTTGAAAAACCATTTTTGTCTGTTGTGATGATGAAAGATGGAACTAGATTTGTAATTCTTTTCTCTAATTTAAGTTCATCAAACTTTGATATAGAGAGGTCAATTGCATCTTTTAAATCAAAACTGCTCTTTTCAATCAGTTGTATATTTTCTTTGATGTCATACTCAATACTTTCATAAAGTTTTGTAAGGTTTTTAGATGCCCCTCCAATACGATTGAGTCGTTTGAGACTTTTATCATCGGTAATGGATTTTTTTAACATAGAGAGATTGGCTTCAATGGTAGCTATAGGTGTATTTAGTTCGTGGAGTGTTTCATCTATCATAGTTTTGAGATTAGTATCACTTTTGAGAAAGTTATCAATCATAGGTGATCCAAGAAAAAGATAAAGTATCACTGCCAAACAGACCAAAATGATATCCAAAATGATATCATGTAGAAGACCTTCAAAGACATGGTGAAGCACTAATAAAATAATTGAAATTGTTACAACAATAAGGATATTTCCAAGAAGGAGGTCTGCTTTTTTAGAGTTCAAGTTTATAACCTATCCCTTTTTGGTTTTGAATCATCTCTTTGCCTATAATCTTTTTAAGTTCATTGATATAGACGCGAAGAGACCCTTCGCTTGGCTGTTTATCCCATTCCCAAAGTCTCCCAGAAATTTCCTCTTTTGTGACAAGTTGGTTTTTATGTTCTATCAAGATATCTAAAAGGTCAGAGAGCTTTTTAGATAGCGTGAGTTCTTCTTCTTGGTAAATAAGTTTTTTCTGTTTTGGATTATAAAAATATTTTCCAATTTTGATTGTATCAATCATGCAATTTGTACGTTTTAGTAGTGCAATAATGCGACTATGCAGTTCATCTAAATCAACAGGTTTTTTGAGATAGTCATCAGCACCTTTATCAAACCCCTTCAGTACAGACTCTTTATCTTTGAATGAAGTCAAAAATATTGCTGGTGTATTATTGTTTTGCATTCTAATATTTTGTAGGACTTCAAATCCATTGAGTTTTGGTACATTAACATCTAAAAGTAGTAGATCATAACTGTTTTCATAACTTTTTTCGAGTGCGCATTCTCCATCGTTACAGAGATCAACACTAAAGCCAGCTTCTTCAAGAAAATCCTCTAAGCTTTCTGAAAATAGTAGGTCATCTTCGAGTAATAGTATATTCATCTACCTATAATAGCGATTTTTGGGTATAATTTAGATAAGAAAAGGATTTATCATGGGTGGACAAAAAATTGGAGCTTCATTTGTTTTAGGTGTTTGTATCGCGGCAGGATTGATTGGACTTGGGTATTTTGTATCAGATGCTGTTTTGAAAGTTAAAAACATGGAGCGTAAGGTTGCTGTAAAAGGTCTAGCTCAAAGAAATGTTAAAGCAGATATTGCGATATTTCCTATTCAACTTCAAGCTTCTGAAAATGATTTGATACTTTTAAATGAAAAAATTAAGTCTGATAAAGAGACGGTTGATACATTTCTAAAAGAGTATGGATTTGAAAAAAATGAGATCACCATATCAG
>JADGDK010000111.1 GCA_016744895.1 Campylobacterales bacterium
AATTAAACTTGATGAAGAGTTTGAAAACAATTTTGAGATAATCTTTAAACATATCGCAAAAGATAAAATATCAGCTTCAAAAAACTTCAAAAAAGAACTTTTCAAACAGATAAAAAACATACCAATTTTTCCATACAAATATAGAAAATCTATTTATTTTGAAGATGAAAACATAAGAGATATGATTTTTAAAGGCTACACCATAGTTTATAAAGTGAATATTCAAGAAGGTACTATTAATATAGCAGATATTTTTAACCAAAACAAGCATTAGATACAACAAAAACTTGGAGAAAATATGCCTACCCAGTCGACTTTCAGAGCTTTTTGAGAAAATAGCCCAAATAGTTATCAAACCAAACTCAAGAAAAACGGCATATTTTTCAAGACCGTCGTTAATCTATAAGCTGATATTCCTCACGTAAAATAGCAATAACTTCTGCTTTTGGGTTATCAGAAAGTACAATTTTTTCACCAGTTATTTTTTCTGCTATGTCGGTATACGTCTTTGAAACTTGCATCAACACATCTATTGGTAGCATATTCTCACGCGCTAATGCTTCACGTTCATCCATACGTGACTTGTTTAGTAAGATATCAGGATCAGGAAAATGATTTAACAGTAACTGACGAAATCCTTCTTTAGAGTTTTCCACAACTTTACCATTGCGATACGCTTCTCCATCCCAGATACGTGAAGAGTCAGGTGTTCCTACTTCATCCATATATATCAACTTGTCATTACCTTGGCTGTCTTTAACATAGCCAAACTCAAACTTTGTATCAACAAAAATTTGATCAAGTTTTGCAAGCTCACCTGAAATCACATCAAAGCCCTCAGTTAAAAGTTTTTCATAGAGCGTGATATCATCAAGCGATTTAAAATTAAAAGCTTTAAAGTTATCTTCTATATTTTTACGTGTGATATTTACATCGTCAACCGCAAGCACACCAGGAATACCTGTCAAGATCCCTTTAGTAGAAGGCGTTTGTAGTAGTTCTGGTAGTTTAGAATCTTTAGAGAGACCTTCTGCGATTTCGATACCGCAAAACTCACGTTCACCTTTTTCGTATGAGCGCCACATGGATCCCGTAATATACTGGCGACAGATCGCTTCAATCATCACCGGCTTAGCTTTTTGTACAATCCAAACAAAAGGATGAGGAATATCGAGTATATGACTATCCGCTAATCCTTGTTCTTTAAACAGCTTAAACCAGTGATTTGAGATAGCATTTAGTGCGGCACCCTTACCCGGTACACCCTGCATATCTCCTTCTCCCTTCCAAATACAATCAAAGGCAGAGATACGGTCACTGATAACCATGATCGCCAAAGGCGTATCAAGAGGTACATTATAAGCTTTTTCTTCTATCAAACGTTTACTATCATTTTCTGTCAACCAATAAACAGAGCGTACCTTACCACTGTGTACTGGTTCATCTGTTCGAATTGGAAGATCATTATTTACCGCTAATACTTTGTCAGCTAAATTCATCATAAATACCTTTATATTGACTATTTTTTTTGTTTAAATAGGTGATTTACCTTATTTAATCACGCTTCTATCTTTTATCAACTTGTTAACTTCTGGGCTACAAGTTCATTTACCACTTTTGGATTTGCTTTGCCCCCTGTGGTTTTTAACACCTGCCCCACAAAAAAGCCTAAAAGTTTAGTGTTACCTGCTTTAAACTTAGCGACGTTATCTGGATTTTTTGCAATGATTTCATCAATAATAGGTGAGATTTTAGCTGGGTCACTGATCTGAACCAAACCTTTAGCTTCAACTATTTGTGCTGGATTTTCTCCACTCTTAGCCATCTCTTCAAATACTTGCTTAGCAATTTTATTTGAAATAGTTCCATCATCAACCATTTTAATAAGCTCTGCTATTTGTTTTGCACTAAACTTTAACTCGTCTGTTTGCATCTGCTTTAACTCTCTAGCTACTTCATTTGTCACAATATTAGCTAAATTTATAGGGCTATTAAGAACTGTATGAGCCTCTTCATAGAATGACGATAGATGCTCATCACGTGATAGAGTATTCGCTACTTCACTGTTGAGTCCAAACTCATTTGTATACTTATCAAATAACTTTTGTTGCGCTTCATTCATAGGTGCCACTTCACCATCTACGTGTACTTTTTTAACTTGAGGTTTAGGTGTACTCTGAGCTGTTTTTTTCTTTTTAGCCCAAGAGTCTTTAAGACCGACAATTTTATTAAATACAGGTTTTTCATCCGTATAATCAATAGGATCAGCATAAAAGTACCCATGTCTTTCAAACTGAAATCTCTCATCAGGTTTTTCTGTTATCACCGCAGGTTCAATCAAAGCGTTTTTGATCACTTGTAATGAGTCAGGGTTTATATCTTCTATTCCTTCAGGAGCTTCATCTTTGAACAGTCTATCATAAAGCCTTATCTCAACTTCTTTAGCTTCTGCGGCACTCACCCACTGGATAGCACTTTTAACCTTGATACCACTAGTGTCTGCACCACTTTTTGAGTCAGGATGATACTCTGCTTTTATCTCTACAATATTTCCATTCGCATCTTTAATCACTTCTTTACAAGTAATGATATAAGCATGTTTAAGTCTTACTGGTTGTTCAGGAGTCAAACGATAGTAATCTTTTGGAGGTTTTTCCATAAAGTCATCACGCTCAATATAAATCTTTTTAGAGAAAGGTAGCTTTCTTGAACCCTCTTTAGGTACATCATGTGGATAGTATGGAGCATCAATCTTTTCATGCCCTTCATAATTTTCAATTGTTACTTTTAGGGGATCAATCACACATAATACACGTGGGACTTTTTTATTTAAATCGTCTCTTATGCAAAATTCAAGTTGTGCAACATCAACCATTGAGTTTGCTTTGGCTATACCTATTTGATCACAGAAGTTTAAAATAGATTCTGGTGTATACCCTCTTCTTTTATATCCAGCGATTGTCGGCATACGAGGATCATCCCAGCCACTAACCTGTCCACCCTCTACAAGTTCTAAAAGTTTTCTTTTACTCATAACCGTATAATTGATACCAAGTCTTGCAAACTCATGCTGATAAGGACGTGGTGCAGTAAGACCTAGTGTATCTAGTACCCAATTATAAATATCACGATTGTTTTCAAACTCTAATGTACAAATAGAGTGAGAAATACCTTCAATATAGTCAGACAAACAATGCGCAAAATCATACATGGGATAGATAGACCACTCATTACCAGCTCTAAAATGGTGTGCATGTCTGATACGATATAAAAGAGGATCTCTCATTTTCATATTTGCTGCACTCATATCAATTTTGGCTCTTAGAACATGTTCACCATCTTTAAACTCACCATTTTTCATTCTCTCAAAAAGGTCTAGGTTTTCTTCTATACTACGCTGTGCATATTTACTACGTTTTCCTGCCTCTGTAACAGTCCCACGATATTCTCGCATCTCTTGTTCATTTATACTATCAACATACGCTTTTCCCATTTTAATAAGGGTAACGGCATAATCATATAGCTTAGGAAAATAATCAGAAGTAAAATATACATTATCACCCCAATCAAATCCAAGCCACTCTACAGCATCTTTAAGCGCTTCAACGTACTTCGTATCTTCTTTCGTGGGATTAGTATCATCCATTCTAAGGTTACAATGACCGTGATAGTCACTTGCGATACCAAAATTTATACAAATAGATTTAGCATGTCCGATATGAGGGAAGCCATTAGGCTCTGGAGGAAATCTTGTCACAACCTCTTGATACTTGCCTGACTTTACGTCCTCTTCAACTATTGTACGTAAAAAATCTTTACTCTCATTCATGATTATTAAACCTTTTGATTTTAAAACTTTATAAGAGTTTTATTTTATCAAATAAGAGCTTATAGCGTCTGACCTCTAAAGTATGTTTTAAAAGAATATTTGTATCAGATTTTAAAAGTTTAGACAAAGAGATCATGACTTGAAAATCAACTTTTATATACTATAATTTATCAAAAGGAAAAAGATGAAAATAGAGATTATTAAAGCAGACTATCTTGATAAAAACCATGCCAAAGATATTGCTTTTCTTATGAATGAATATGCAACAGACCCAATGGGTGGAGGAAAACCACTCCCTGAAAAAGTAAAAAACAATCTTGCAAATGAATTATCTAAACTTCCGCATGCATTAACAGTGATGAGTTATGTCAATGGTCATCCAGCAGGATTGGTAAATTGTTTTGAAGCCTTTTCTACATTTGCATGTCAACCGTTAATAAATATTCATGATGTAATTGTTTCAAAAAAATACAGAGGAAATGGTCTAAATCAAAAAATGCTAAAAAAAGTTGAAGATATTGCTATTTCAAAAGGGTGTTGTAAACTGACATTAGAAGTTTTATCAGAAAATATAATTGCTAAAAACTCTTATGAAAAGTTTGGTTTTTCCAGTTATGAACTTGACCCTAAACTGGGTAGTGCTTTATTTTGGCAAAAAATATTCTAACGTGCGTTTTTAAATTAATTATTTTTCAACTACAATATATGCGGGTATATTTTTAAGAAGGAAAAGTATATGGATATATTAGAAAACACCATGATAAATGGCCGTCATTTTTATTTTAAACTTTTAACGATTAAAGATAAAAACACGCTATTAAATGGATTTAAAAAACTCTCTTCTCTCTCAAAGTTGTACAGGTTTCATCGTCCCAAAGGAACACTGACTGAAAAAGAGACTAATTATTTTCTAAATATTGACAACTATAACCACTTAGCAATTGGTGCTGTGGAAAAAAAAGATGACAAAGAGTATGGTATCGGGTTGATACGATATATCAGAGAACACAACAACTTCAAGAACGCAGAAGTAGGATTAACGATTATTGATGATTACCAAAATAGAGGTTTTGGTACCCAACTCTACAAAAAGCTACTCGTTTATGCTAAAAAAAATGGTATCAAAACTTTAACAAATCATGTACTTAATTACAATATATTTATGATCAAACTTTTAGAAAAATTTAACAGTGTATCTCAAAAGCAACACGATGGCACCACTAAAATCATTGTGACAATTTAAACAAATTGCACCTACTCCATAAACATCCAATAGATAAAACTCGGAATATCATTTACCCCCACATAGATATACCAATCTTGCCCTTGATAATCATCTCTTTTTGCAGCAGTGACTCTTACCATGTTTAATACATCTAAATAGGCATTAAAACCTGTGTCAATTTCACTGTCTATCGTTCTATCAAAATCTTTATAGAGCGATGGACCAAAACCAAGAGCAATAAAATCCTTCTTGATTTCAAAATTAAGATTTAAATCCACCCTTGCAAAATGTACTTGGTCTATTTTGTCATACAATTCAAATGAGAGTGAAGGTTTTAACTCAATCGCTTTAGGCAAATAAGGTTTATCATGTTTAAAATAGTAGTAATTTTCATATCCAATCGATAGTAGATTTTTACCCAATGCCACTTCATACGGCAACATTTTTACCCAGAGTTTATCTTGATCTAATGGTGCTGAGACAGGATTGTAGGTATAGCCACTTTTATGTCGATAAAATGAACCTGCCGTATAAGCGCCAACTGCAGAAATAGCTTTTGATAAGTTTGTAGAGTTTTTTCGCTCTAACGCTACAATCCTTTGTACGATAAAAGAGAGTGACTCTCGATACCACTCATCAGGATAGGCCAAGGCATGACGAAGATATTTATTTTTTGCGACATACTTATTTTTATTTAGGTTGTCTATAAAGGTATGAAAATCTTGCATATCATTTAGAGTGATATTTTGGATAGATTGATAAATTTTTAAAAGGTCTTCATCCACTTCAAAATCATCCTCTTCAAAAGCATAACCAAACTCTTCACTAGAGAGATAATTTAAAAAACCCCTACCCCGCTTAGAATCTTTGACTAAAATATCATAAATAGCTCTTTTTGCTTTTTTAAAACATACTTCATCTTTACCCTTGCACGCATATGCTGCACTATTGACAATTGCACCATATACACCTACAAAATAGTCATAATCTCTAAAACCTCTATCTAAAAAAGCCCCAAAATGTTCAAGTAACTTACCTGTCAAAGGAAAATATCGATCTGAAAGATGTATCTCTTTATCACTATTTTCAAAATGTTCCGCTAAGGTATTGTATAAAACACTTGATTCTGAAGCAGAAAATATATCCATAAGAAGTTCAATGGCACTATTTATAGGACTGGTTTCAGGCTCTGATGTACTATCTCGTTTAACACTTTCAAAAGTACGCCGTAGATTTGCAGGATCCATAAAAATATAGTCACTACTTTTATTCTCAGCCAAGCGAATCGCCAAATCTAAAGGAATATTGTCAAACACACCACCATCTAAAAATTTTGCCCTCTCTTGAGTACCTTTATAGAGATAATCCAAAGTAACTTGTTCAAAAGCGATAGGAAAAGCAGAAGAGGCAAACATTGCTTTTTTCATCGCTTCATCACTAATCATGCCATCTTTTGAGAGATGAATAATATTATCTCTTTTGATATCTGTATTGTCTCGCACATAAGCACTCCCATCCTCTTTTACTTTTAAAGTGATAGGAATTTGAAATAATTTATTATTGATTTTAATACCATTGATATCTACTTGTTTAGGCTGTACACGTGTAACAGCAAAACCAAATGGGATACTACACTCCTTATCATAAAGAGGTCGATGCATCTGCGCTATAATTTTACTTGCTTGTTCTTCTATTTTAATGCGTGAAAACAAAGAGGTGGTATTTTTTACATCTACAACGCCATCTCTGTGAATAAAAAGATCTTCAAAATCAACTTCTGTCCACATCGAATAAAAAAGATTATTTTCAATTGTATTATTGATATCCATAGATTCTTGAGATCTACACCATGCCATAGAAGACATGAGTGTATTGATCGCTCCGGCAGAAGCCCCAGCAATGGAAAGCATGTTAATACTTGTACTATTTGAGTGATGTTTGAGATGTGTCATGTATTTTAAAAGTGCCCAGTTATATCCTGCTTCATAAGCACCTAAACTAATACCGCCACTGATAACCAAAGAGAAATTTTCCTTCTTCTTTTGTGCATATAAAGAAGCTGTTAAACCTATACAAATGATACCTATAATTAGTAATTTTTTCATATGAAAATTGTAGCAAAATAAGCATCAAAGAGACTTTTAGATAAAATCCACGAAAAAATATTAAGGGTCATATCATGAGAGGCTATAAAGTCTTTTCCGGAACAGCAAATTTAGAGTTTTCAAAATCAGTTGCAAAGTATCTTTCTATTCCACTTTCTGAGGCTACAGTAACACGTTTTAGTGATGGTGAGATAGGTATTCGAATTATCGAGAGTGTGCGAGGTAGAGATGTATTTATCATCCAATCCACATGTGCTCCTGCAAATGCAAACTTGATGGAACTTCTTATCATGACTGACGCACTCAAAAGAAGTTCAGCAAACTCTATCACAGCAATCGTCCCTTACTTTGGATATGCAAGACAAGATAGAAAAGCAGCTCCTCGTGTACCAATTTCAGCAAAACTAGTAGCAAATCTTTTTGAAACTGCGGGAATTGACAGAGTTGTCACTGTAGATCTTCACGCAGGTCAAATTCAAGGCTTTTTTGATATCCCAGTTGACAATCTTTACGGTTCTATCGTTTTTCGTGATTATCTGATGCGAAAAAATCTTAAAAATCCAATCGTTGCAAGTCCAGATATCGGTGGTGTTGCAAGGGCTAGAAGCTTTGCAAAAGCGATGGGATATGATTTGGTTATCGTTGACAAAAGACGTGAAAAAGCAAATGAGAGTGAAGTAATGAATATCATCGGTGATGTTGAAGGTAAAGATGTCATTTTGATTGATGATATGATTGATACAGCTGGTACTATGGTAAAAGCAGCTGAAGCCCTCAAAGCAAACGGTGCAAACTCAGCTATGGCATTTTGTACACACCCCGTACTTAGTGGACCCGCATTTGAGCGTATCGAAAAAGGTGGTCTTGATGAGTTAGTCGTCACTGACACCATTCCTTTATCTCAAGAGAGTAGCAAAGTTACTGTACTTTCAGTAGCACATCTTTTTAGTGAAGTGATTAGAAGAATTTACCACAACGAAAGCGTAAATGGACTTTTTGACTAATGCAAAAGTATATTAGAAACTTTTCTATCATCG
>JADGDK010000112.1 GCA_016744895.1 Campylobacterales bacterium
AGTCTATGGTGACTCTCCTATTGCCATAATTTAGTATTTCCTCTTGGATTTTTATAATCTCGTCGATAAGCTTTTCATCATACTTTTTTATCTTTGGAATATGATACTAAGATGACCTATTTAATCCCATTAGAGTGCATTGTGTCATAATGGTAATCTTTTTACTATTTTTTATTCTTATGTATCGTCAAAGCTTGGTATCAAAAAATGAGCTTTTAGAGGTGGAAGCTAAGCAGCTTTATGAAAAAGCAAAAACAAAACAAGATATTGTCAGAAAAAATTTAAATAATATCCTAGGGGGAGTTTTAACTAACAAGGAGACAATAGCAGAGCTAACACATGAGCGTGAGTTAACACAGAAATTTGATGATACTTTTCTTGAAAATAGAAGTGAGATTAAGGCTTTAAAAGAGTTGATCTTAAATTATCAAAATCAAGCAAAAGCCATAAATGGTAAGTTTTCCCCGAAAGTAGATTTAGCGTTAAATTATAATAAATATGGAGACCAAACAATCCCAAATAATACTACCATCTATGAAGAACCCCAAACAGTAGCAGGGGTAAATATCTCTTGGAATCAATATAAAATGGAACTTAAAGAGCTTAGATTAAACATTATACTTCAATATAAAGAAGCTAAAGATAACTTTAACGTGGCAAAGCTAAACTTAATAACGGCAAAAAAAGCTTTAGAACAAGCAAAAGAGAATTATCAGATCATAAAAAATACAGAACTCATAGACGCCAACTACCTTCTGACAAAAGCAAAACAAAACTATTTTTCTGCCTATTATGAAAGGTATCTAAGTATAGCAACGATTGATAGGGTTTTTGAATATATAAAATAGAAACGGAAAAACTAAGGGATTCTTCTGATTTTTTCGTTTCTATAGTTTAGCCTAACTTTTTATCTCTTTTTTTAAACTTTTTAATATAAATATAATAAGCGCTACTAAAGAACTTGTCATAATAATTGTAGGTCCTGAACTCAAATCAAATTTGTAAGACAATATAAGCCCTATAATTGTAAATAGCATAGACAGTCCAGCTGACATCACCATCATATAAAAAAGATTTTTAGCAAAAAAACTAGCTATATAAATAGGTATCGTTAAAAGTGCAATAACTAAAATCAAACCCACAACTTTAATAGAAATAACAATAGTCAAACTTGATAAAATCAATATAAGCGTATAAAAAAATCTTGTTTTTACACCTCTTAAACTTGCATACTCACTATCATAAGAAACAGCCAAAATATCTCTATAAAAAGTACTGATTATAATGAGTATAGCAACTAATAGTATTGACATAAAATATATATCATCATTTGAAACAGCTAAGAGTGAGCCAAAAAGATAACTCATAAGATCTGTTTGATACCCCGGTGTTAAATCTGCTAGTAAAATACCAAAAGACATCCCCACAGCCCATGTAAGACCTATAATAATATCTAAGTTTTCCCTTTTTTTATAACTTGCGATGGCTATTAAAATTGTAACTGCTACACAAAAAATTGAAGTAGTTAAAAGCATAGGTAAGCCTAAATATATTGCAAGTCCTATCCCTCCATAAGCACTATGAGCGATACCACCTGAGAGAAATACCATTCTATTTACAACTACTAAACTTCCTATTATCCCTGTAATGATACTAACAATAAGCCCAGCAAGTAAAGCATTTTGAACAAAAGTGTATGATAAGGGTTCTAACATTTACATCTTCCTAGCATTTCTAAAAGTTCAATTTCACAGATATGAGCACTTGTATTTTTAAATTCATCTTTCATCGTTCCTAAATTATGATGTGTCAATCTTTTATTGATATAAAAGGCAGTTGAGGCATATTTTAAAATCACCGAGATATCATGACTTACTACTACAACTGTTATATCTTTGTTTAGTTTTTCTAAAGTTGAGTATATTTGTTCACACCCATTGATATCGATATTTGACGTAGGCTCATCTAAAAGCAGTATAGTAGGATTTGAAAATAAAGCTCTAGCTATCAAGACTCTTTGTCTTTGACCTCCTGAGAGTTCCGAGATTTTATTATCAGAAAAATCTCGCATATTCACTCTCTCTAAAGCTTCATATGCTTTTTGTTTTTCCTCTGTTTTATACCCAAACACCCTTTTTTTTAGTGAATTTTGCCCCATCATCACAACTTCTAAAACCGTAATTGGAAAGGTGATATTGATATTTGTATTTTGAGGTACATACCCGATATTTGATATCTCATCTAAATAAAAATTATTGTTTATCTTTATCTTCCCTTTTTGTAAAGGGTTGATACCAAGGATTAGTTTTAGGAGGGTAGATTTACCACCACCATTTGGTCCAATGATTGTTAAAAAATCACCTTTTTTTATCTGAAAATTAAGATTTTCTAAAACATCTTGCTTTTCATATGAGAAATAGAGGTTTGAAACCTCTATTATATTATCTATTGTTTGCAATTGAATGTGCCAATGTTATAAGGTTTTTCGACCATTTTGGATTTAAAGGGGATATTCCTACCACTTTTATATCTAACTCTTGCGCTATTAGGTTTGCACCTTTTCGTGAAAATTCTGGTTGGGTTAATATTGCTTTTACTTTATAGGCTCTTGCTTTTTTAATCATTTTTTCCATTTCACTAGGTTTTGGTTCTTTTCCCTCTACCTCAATAGCAATCTGTTCAAGATGATATTCTTTTGCAAAGTATCCCCAAGCTGGATGGAAAACCATAAATTTTGAACCTTTTTCTACATTTTTTAAAATTTCTTTGATTTTATCGTCTGTTTTTCTTGCTTTTTCTACAAACGATTCATAGTTCTTTTTATATTGAGCTTTATTTTTTTCATCATATCGTACAAGTGTTTCATAGATATTTTTTCCAATTTGTTCTATGTTTTTTGGAGTAATCCAAACATGTATATCTTTAAAAGGGAGTTGTTTACTAGAAAACTTTTTAGGCTTTTTATTAAACTTCATATCAATTCTATGAATCTCTTTTGAACAGTCAAATATCTCCATATTTTTATTTTGATCTTTTATTCTAGGAAGCCAAGCTTTTTCAAAATGACCACCTATGGTAAAATAAACATCAGCTTTTTCAATAGCAATCATTTGCGAAGCTTTTGGTTCGTAATAGTTTGGATTTGAGCCAATAGGTACTAATAAAGTTGTATTAACCAAACCTTTTCCTATTTGTTCCACGTAGGCTTTTTGTGGTGCTATACTTACTATTACATTTACTTTGGAGTAAGCAAAAGTTACTCCAAATAATAAACTTAAAAATATTTTTTTCATGTTAATTCCTTATATTATATATTGAAAGTAGTTATCAATATATAATATAAGGAATTAACTTAAATGCAACTCAATTGCATTTATATTGCCAGACGTTGTATTAAAAAGTTATTTAAAACCGTATTTTAAATTTTTCTACTTTTTGGTTTAGTCTTTTTTAGTAGTAATATGTTCTCTTTTTCATAAGCTCTTTTGGGGGGCATTCCAAATCTATCTCCAAATGCTTTAGTGAAGTTTTGGGCATATTTATATCCTACTTTTTTGGATATTTCATTTATATTTAGTTCACTAGCGATTAACAATTTTTTTGCTTCTTGTAGTCTGTATTCTACTGATGTACCGTATGGAGTTTCATTAAAAAATTGGCGAAATCCTGTTTTTAGTTTTAGTTCATTTATAGCTACTATTTTACACAACTCTTTTATGCTTGGGAGGGCTTGATAGATAGCTTCTTTATCTTGAGTGGAGAGTTTGACTGGTTGTTTATACTTTGAACCTAAATCATGGTTTTTAAATATATTTCTCAACTCTAAATAGATGAGTTCTAAAACTTTTGATTCAATAAAGAGATTATCTAAATTATCTATATATGGATTGTTGAAAATTTCTAAAGCTAAAGCATGTGTTCTAGGGTTTGTTTCATCTTCGATGATGTTTTGTATATATTTATTTGTTTCAAAAAAGTCAAAAAAGTTATCTTTTTGTTGATTATTTGGTAGGTTTTTCTCTAAAAAATCTTTTGGTATAGCTAATGATACAAATTGTCTATGTATATTTTTAGCTACTTTTGCAATACCTTTTTACTAGAAAATAATATGTATATCAGAATATACTTATTGATTTTGATAACTGATATTGATATTGATATTGATTATAATTTAATTCACTTAAAATATTAATAAAAAAGGATGGAGGCTTCTTTGAACTTTCAAGCAACAGATACTATTAACTTATTTGCAGGGGCTTCATATAATGATATAAAATTTGATGATTATCATGATAGTAAAGAAGATCTTAGTGGAAATAGAACCACCTTCGCACCAAAATACAACTTTAACCTTGGCGCGCTCTATAGGACTAATAATGGATACTATGCAAGTAGTGATATGTATCTTGATAGAGCCAATAAATATAAAAGAGATGCGTATAAGTTAGTCAATGCAAAAATCGGATATGAAACACAAGATTATGATATCTATTTTTATGGGAAAAACATTTTTGATAAAGTGTATAATATTGAAGGACACTATGGTAGATATCGTTACTTTAGTGCACCAAGAGAAATGGATATGCAATTGGCATATAGATTTTAAGAAAGTTGCATTTTAGAGTAAGTGGTTTAGGTAAGGGGTGGCTACAGGAGACTCCCTTAGAAAGAGGTCTGTTTACTTTTTATTTGTTTTGCTTATGTATACTTTCACTACAGACCTTGATTCAACTCCTAAAAGATTGCACTCCTTATGATGAAAGGTCTGTCATGTTTAGATCTCTATTTCTAATCCTACAGGACAATGATCACTTCCTAACACATGATCCAAAATATACGCATCTTTGATACGATCTTTCAAATCCTCAGAGACAAAGAAGTAGTCAATTCTCCAGCCGACATTATTAGTTCTTGCATTTGCACGATACGACCACCAACTGTAATGGTCTGGTTTCTCTCCATGTATATGACGAAAAGTATCGATATATCCTGCATCTACAAATTTATCCATCCAATCTCTCTCAATTTGTAAAAAACCTGAAGTATTTTCATTTGCTTTTGGTCGTGCTAAATCTATAGCAGTATGTGCAGTATTGACATCACCGCAGACAATAATTGATTTTCCTTCAGATCTTAAATTTTCTAGATGTTCTAAAAACCTATCATAAAATGCCATTTTATACACCAGTCTCTCTTCATTTCGTTGACCATTTGGAAAGTAAACATTGAAAAAAGCGATATTTTCAAAATGAAACTCATTGATACGCCCCTCATCTAAGATATCTACATGTGGTGTGATATCGTGATGAAGTGGTTCAATATCTGTAAAAAGTGCAACACCTGATTGGCCTTTTTTGGATGAAGAATTTACAAGTGTATTTTGGTAATTTTTTTCAAAAATAGTAGAAGGAATTTGTTCTAGTTCAGCTTTAATTTCTTGGAGACCTAAAAAGTCGATATTGGCTTCATCAACCCATTTTAGTGCCTCTTTTTTGTCAACGGCTCTAATGCCGTTGACATTCCAAGAGATAAATTTATATGTTTTCATAATGACCTCAGTTTTTTAAATTAAACCATAGCCTACTCTAAAAAACTTTAATTATGGAGCAACTTCAAAGATTTGAGTCTCAGTAGTGCTTTTACCAAATTGATCTGTAATTTTTAACTCTATCTCAATATGAGTATATGCAGATACCGGTGAACCACATAATTGAATCCAAGACTCTTGTCCTACAACAGGAGCATTATTATGTGCCAAACAATCTGAAATATAATCTATTCTCTGTTCATTCTCAATTCTATAACTATGTGCATTCCACTCACAAGTCATTGGCTCTTCATTTCCACAATCATCAGTACTACCTGCACATGTAAAATCATATCTTGTACTTCTTGTTAATAAATCATCTTTTGTCATCACACTATCAGTGCTATCTGTCAATGTCAATACCGGAGTTGGAGCAACATGGTCATTAACAAGAATTTTACTACATTGTGTATTGTTAAGTTCATTAGTATCTGTAACTGTTAAACATACTTCATGTTCACCTAACGTATCAAATGATAAATTTTGATCTTCACCACGTAAAGTAATGTTTTTATCTACAGTCCACATATATGCTGTGATATTTGAATCATTTGCAATGCTATTTATCCCTGACACGATGACGGGACATTTAGTTTTTATCAATTTACCATCTACATTTAAACCACTCATAACTGCCATAGGCTCTTGATCAACAGGAGGTATTGTAAATGTTTTACATACTTGTGTACTAGTTAAATTATCATTATCTGTTACCTCAAGACATAATGTGTGTGTTCCTTCCTCAGTAGGTAAAGCAATCGTTGGATTTTGTTCTATCGAAATATTTATATCATCTAAAGACCATTGATATTTTATAACATTTCCATCGACATCAGAACTCTCAACACTATCAATTTCAAGAATATCTCCAAAAAGTACTGTTCCATCTATTAAACCAGATATACGGGCTTCTGGTCTGACTTTGATCACATCTACGGTTACATTTCTATCAACATATTCAATAATTGTTACATTTCTGTCTACATACTCGATAACTGTTACATTTCTATCAACATATATAATTTGATCACCTTTTACTTCTGGAACAGGTGTAACTTTTTCAGTCTCTTTAATCTTTTCAGATAATTTTGCATCTTGACAACAACCATTTGATGATGTACTACCACACCCTTGCAATATAGTAAACATAGCAAATATACTCAGTGTATTTACAGCTATTTTAGAAAATCTATTTTCCAAAAAACTCATTCTAACTCCTCTAAATTTTATTCATATATTTCATAATAACTTATAAATAATTAACATTTTGTATTGTGATATTCTTAATAATATATCTAAGGTGTAACTTAAGAGTAGATATAATCTATCAATTATGTATTTTTATAATATAATAAATGAAATCACAATAATTAGGAATGTATATGGCAGCAGTAATTTTTGAATCAATTATAAAAGCAAACCCAATAGGCAGATGGTATATAGAGATAAGAGACACTTCAGAAGAAGGTGAGAGTCAAATCTGTTTAGATATCAATGAATATGCAACTAAAATTGAAGATATGGGCGCTGAACATGGTGGAAATGTAGAAGTCGTTTGGAGCCAAGAAGAAAATGTTACACCTGTACAAATTAATGAAGTACGTATGGAGATGAAAGCATACGAGCAAAAATTAAAAGAAGAACAAGAAAACCAAGGAAATGCTTCACATGAAATGGATGGAAGCCCAAAATTTTAGAAATACTCTTTGAGTATATAATTTAAAAATTCAAGCAAGGTTTATAAATAAACCTTGCGCTATATACATTTAATGTTTCGGAGCACACAAAATAGCTTTGATATTTAACTCAAAGCCTATTGCAACATCACTCCATGTTTTTCCCTTATGCAGATCAAAACAAGCTTTATTTATAGAAGCTAAGGCACTAGTTCCAGAAAAATCTAATATATCGATAAAGCCTTCACTCTTCATAAGCCCTTGATCATAAGTATAATTCATAGGAACAGATTTTGTAACGCCATTCATAGAAATTTCTATTGTTAAAGTACCTGTTCTTGGTTCTTTTTTAACTCTTTTGTTTGAAGTCATATCAACGATCTTAGCGTTAATTTTTCCATCACCCATAAGTTTAAAAAATGAGTTTACAAGCTTAAGATCACGTCCTTCATTTTTTGAATTTACACTATTAGTATCTATAGAGACAGATGAACCCACAAGTATCTCTTTAAAGTTTTTCCCTTCTGCTTTGACCGCTGTATAGGCCACTTCATTAAAAGTTCCACCAACACCTATCTTAGCAGCTGTTTTATAAGCTTTCCAACTCACTACCACTTTACCTTCTTGTGACAATATGCAACCCGTTTTTGGTGCCGTCAATTCAGCGTGCATCAGTGTTACAAATGCAGCTAAAACGATTAATAACTTTTTCATCTTATTTCCCTTTTTTATTAGTTTTTGTTATACTAGCATATAACTAATTAATTATATGATTAAATTGTAAAAAGGGATAGCCGTGGAAAAAGAACAAAAATTTGTACCATATGCACCAAATGCACTTATCATGTGGGGTATTGTTACAGGAGTTTTATCTCTTTTTACCCAAAGTTTGATTGAGTATATAGGCGTAGCG
>JADGDK010000113.1 GCA_016744895.1 Campylobacterales bacterium
GTATGTTACTCTTAGATGATAATTTATATGATATAGATATGAATGAGTATATCGAGTCACTACTATCTGACATCTCAGAAACAATGTATCATAAACAAGAGATCGATATTCAAGCAGAGGTCAACGCTTCACTATCGCTAGGAAAAGCTGTCTATGTGGGGATTATTATCAATGAGTTGGTAACCAACGCTTATAAACATGCATTTAAAGAGGATAAAGGAGTTATTGAAATCTCTCTATCTGAAAAAGAGAAGTACTGTATTTTGACAGTCAAAGACAATGGAAAGGGCTTTAAACAAGAGTGGGATAAAAAGTCACTAGGGCTCAAGCTTATTCATACTTTGGTGTCACAACAATTAAACGGGGAGATAGAGATGATGACAAATAGTGCAACACAATATACAATAAAGTTTGTAAAATGAGTGTCAATATACTGATAGTAGAGGATGAGAGTATCGTCGCTATGGAGATAGAGAGTTACCTCATAAATCTAGGGTACAACATCGTAGCAATCTGCACTAATACAGATGACGCTTATCAAGAAGCCATCAATAGTAAGGTTGATTTGATTTTGATGGATATCTATCTTGAAGAGAGCAACGGTATAGAGGCTACAGAAAAAATCAAATCTAAAAAAGATATTCCTATCATATTTTTAACGGCATACATGGATGAAGAGACGATTTCTAGTGCTGTTGCCACAAACCCAATAGCCTATTTGACTAAACCATTTAACCGTAAAGAGTTATATGCGGCTATAAAAATTGGGCTTAACCAGACAAATAGTCAAAATAGTAGTGTAGTTGGAGATGTCAAATTAGACCATGAATTTAGTTTTGATAGTAACTCTTGTGAATTGATACTCAATGGTGAAATTGTCAATTTAAGTAAAAAGGAGAAAGCACTATTTCTCCTTTTTTTATACAACCAAAATATACTCATAACTGCGATGATGATGGAGTGTGAGATTTGGCCTGACAAAGAGAGCTCTGCAAGCACTAGAAGAACACTTGTGAGTAGATTAAGATCGAAATTAAAATATAAGTTTATTCAGACACATTTTGCAGAGGGTTATATCTTTAAAAAAAGCTAGTCAATGTCAAATGTACCTCACTCCAATCAAGGGCATTTTTAGCTTTGTAAGTATCTCTATAGGTCAAGTTTACAATGAGTGGAAATGGCAGATCTCCTTTTTTCCATGCGTCTAACCCACTCCAAGAGAGTGAACCTTCCCATTGATTGGTATAGGCGTAAGTATTGGTCTCTAAAGTGCTGACATCGGTACCCTTGGATGAGCTATAATGATCACTATCTTTTTCACTTCTGTGCCATGCCACGCATGCTCTAAAATCACGCCATGATTTTCCCACTTCCAAATCATAAATCCTATAATCTCCAAGATCTCTAGTCAATTTTTCAGTACTACTCAAAGAGGCTAAAAATGCACCTTTTTCAGGTACTCTTTTATCTACTCTATCTTCAAGCTCGATGCCATACTCAATTTTACTGTAAAAATCAAAACCGTGTGACATATCTGAAAAATATTCAACCTGTAGACGAATACCAGAGTTGCCATCTCCAATATCTGTTTCTAAAAGGTTGTTACTATCATCCTCTTTAGCAATACCAAACCTATAACCCGCACCTAATATAATTGAAGCGTTATTTTTGTTATAGACTCTATAAAGTACTCCAAGTGTGGGATCAGCAAAACCGCTTGTTGTTGTAGTTTGTAACGGTTTATATCCAAAATCTAACGCTTGACTGCTTAGCACATTTTGAATCTGCTGGGTATTGATGGGAGCAATACCCTCTACACTAATAGGAAGATAGGGAGTATTTGTTGCAGAGACAGGACTGCTATCATCAAAGATAGGATTAACCCCAAGATTTGCCCCTGCCACTGAAAATTTCATATGTATTGTTTTTTTTCGATAAGGTATGATCGCACCAATAGTCAAATCATCACTAATACCATAGCCAATTGTAAACTCATACTGTTGAGCATCTATATCCATAGTAGAAGATGTTTTTCCCAGACTTGCACCTTCTCCAAAAACAGAGAGCATAGGAAAGACATTTTGATCTAATTCAATATTATCATAAGCTGAACCAAGTCCACTTTTTGAATGTCTGTTGTCATAAGAGGCATCTGTTGTACGGTTCTTTCCTTCCAGTTGTAGTGCCCAATGCCCTTTTGGCGCTAATGAAGAGAGTGCATAATGACTTGATGATGGTAGTGTTTCTGAGGCAAATATAACTGCTGTTGACACAAATGATACAAAGATTATTTTATCCATGATGAACTCCCTTTTAAACTACAATAATAGCTTTAAAACTCTTATAACCTAAAGTATACTTTTACAATTGAGACAAGTTTGAGACACCTTTATATTAGAATTTACTTTCAAATAAACATTAGGAAAAAAAATGAAGTTATCTTTAGTTTTAGCAAGTTTGATGGTAGGTACTACACTATTTGTAGGTTGTGGCGGATCTGATTCTGGTGATACAGGAGGGACAAATGGAGGTTCAAACAACAGTGGCGGATCAAATAACAGTGGAGGTTCTAACTCTTCTAATGGAGGATCTGGTTCTGAAGGAACCATTGTAGATCACTCTAAGGGCTATTTAATAGACTCACCTATTCAAGGGGTTACTTATGAGTGTGGCAGTAAAACAGGCATTACAACACAAACTGGTGAATTCCAGTGTGATGAAGTACCCGTATCATTTAAAATAGGAGAGTTTGCTATAGGCGAAATTGCGACATTTACAGCAGACAACAAAGTCTTTCCTCAAGATTTACGAGGTCTTTTAAGAAGTAACTTTACAGACAGTGATCTTATCGGTCTTACGAGATTGTTACAATCGGTTGATGATGATGGCGATATCTCATCTGTCATTAATATTACAGAGGGTATGGCTGCAAAATTTGAAGACCATTCAGATCGACCTTACTCTTGGACTGGAATTGCTATAGCAGTAGATGTCACACTAGTAGAAGAGAGTGCAGCCATCGCACATCTACGCAGTAATGTAACGGCAAATGTAAGCAATATCGCTTTCTCTCAAACACTCATAGATAATAGAGCACAACTCGATCAGTCCTATACTATTATCAGTTGCGAAGAAGAGAACTATAATGGTGTAGACTCTGCCATTTATACAAAGAGTGATTCGATTTTTAGTCCAAGTTTTAATCAAGATGATTTCTCACTATCTAATGGAAACCTAGTATATGTTTTTGGAGAAAATGGCTCATATACTTATGAGACGCAATCACACAATGGAGCACACACAGCGGTAAAAGGTACTTTTAGAATGAATGGAAATACAAGTACAGATTGGGAGTATTGGTACTATGGCTCAAACAATCTCATTCAAGCACGTGAAGATTTTGATACAAATGTTAACGCAGATGTTAGTTTTAATGAAATTATAGTTCCAGGTAGTTGCAGTGCATCCTCTTGGGGATCTATTGTAAATGGGTCATAAGTATCGGCACTCTTTAAAAGAGTGCCGTAAAATAGTATAAGGATAATTATGAACAGAAAATTATATATACTCACAGTAATATCAAGCTTACTTTTTAGTACTACACTTTCAGCAGATAAGAGCATTAAACGCTACAGTATCAAATCAGGTTTTGTAGCATATGAAATAAGTGGCGGTGGAGAGATCATGGGGATGAAAAATAAGATTTCTGGCACAAAAACACTCTATTTTAAAAACTATGGTGCAGTGATGATAGAGGAAGAGAAAAAGTCTGACATCTCAACAGGATTAGCCAACAGAAATATTCAGACACATACCTTACAAAAAATGGACAATGTCACATCTTATAGTGTCGACTTTAAGAGAAAAAAGATTCTCAAAGGTACAGATCCTATTGGCAGTAAATATCTCTCTTCAGGTAAAAACATGAGTGCACAGAGTCAAAAGATGCTAGAAGGATTTGGTGGTAAAAAAGTAGGTAAAGACACCATCTTAGGTCTAGAGTGTGAAATCTGGAATATTATGGGTGCAAAACAGTGCCTTTATAAAGGTCAAATTCCGCTATGGATAGAGCTAAATATCATGGGTTTAAAGAACAAAACAGTTGCCATAAAAGCTGAGTTTGAAAAAGAGATTGCAGATGATAAATTTACTTTGCCAAAGTATCCAATTAAAATTTTACCTACCTATGTTGATGAAAAAAAAGCCATATCGAAACAAGAAATGATAAATGCGATGGGTAGCGAAGAAGCCATGCTCAAAAAGAAAAAACAAAAGATTTATAGCGAAAAAGGGTTACCCAACTCTATCAAAGAGTGTGTTCACAAAGCACAAACACTAAGTGCTATGCAAAAATGTTTTCCACAATAAAAAAAGGATAAGATCATGCCATTAATCATTAAAATCACCATACTCGCGCTACTTACACAACTGTCACTTATATCTGATACCATCGTTGGAAGTTGGGAGATAGATAAGAAAAAGACACAACATGAAAATAGCAATGTTGATATCAACATCGTTGGAATCACTATAGCCTTTTTTGATAGTGTAAACATCTATGATAATCACACTATCATCA
Organism: Campylobacterales bacterium; assembly: GCA_016744895.1. Taxonomy (GTDB): domain Bacteria; phylum Campylobacterota; class Campylobacteria; order Campylobacterales; family QNZT01; genus SZUA-1433. The sequence continues at coordinate 4,580 of JADGDK010000113.1, forward strand.
GTGAAAAAGCAGACTTTAATGCCAAGTGGGAAAAAGATGGTACACAACATGTCGCCATAAACAAAAGTACTAAGACAGCTATAGATCTTCTAGATAACAATAGTTTAAAAATGGTCATTAAAACAATTGATGCGTCCAAGATACCTCTTTTTTATAAAAGAGTTAAAACAAAAAATAAAACAACTTTAGACCAGTCTACAACAGAACTAAAATTAAACCATATCTACAAAAGTCAAAAAATAGCTGGAGAGTATAGGTTTTTATTGGTAGATAAAGAGGATAAAAAGTTATATTTTCTACAAACCGATAAAAGAGATACGATTACAATAGCAGAGATCAAATCAGCTACAATAGAGGGCAAAGGTTCTGTTTTTTCTGATGATCCTGGAGTCTATATCAAAAATGGTCATATATTTACTCACTTTAGCGATCAAAAAGTAGAGGTACTCTCATCAAATCAATTAAAATATTATGGAGCACTCTATACACTGCAGAGGTAAAGCATAGCAATGTTAAAAAGTTACTAAGATTCTCAATTATCAACAGTGAATACAAAAGATAAAAACTGTAAAATATCTTATGCATATAACACATGATATCAAAAAGCCAGATCATATTAAGTCTGCAGGGCTAGTTTTACGACCTAAGTCCGAACATCTTAAACCATACTATCTAAGACTAAAAAATGTCTTATCTTTATACAACATAGAACTTTTTGTTTCAAAAGAAAGTGCTAAATTTTTAGATGTTGAGGGTCTTGATGAGTCTGAGATGTTTGAAAAAAGTGACATTCTTATCTCTATCGGAGGAGATGGAACACTTATCTCTTTGAGTCGTAAAAGTTACCAATATCAAAAACCTCTTTTAGGTATCAATGCTGGAAATCTCGGTTTTTTAACCGATGTTAGTCTTGAGGAGATAGAGTCTTTTATAGATAAGCTCTTAGATGATGACTATCGTATAGACAATCGTATGGTTTTAGAAGTAGAACTTCTCTCTCCGGTAGGAAATAAAAAACTGATAGCATTTAACGATATTGTCCTCTCTAGACCTACGATAGAAGGTATGATCAGCATCAATGCTTTTGCATCGTCCAAAAGAGCTGCAATGCCCAAACATCATCTTAACACTTATTATGGAGATGGCTTAATTATCTCTACACCTACAGGTTCAACAGCTTATAATCTTTCAGCTGGCGGACCTATCGTCTTTCCACTCACTGAAGCACTCATCCTCACGCCTATTTGTCCTCACTCTTTGACAGAACGTCCTGTGGTACTTCCTGCTGATTTTGAAGTAGAGTTTTCCAGTGAAGATGAAACCATCGTTGTGATAGATGGACAAGATACGTACAACTTAAAATTTTTTGATGCAATTAAAATAAACATCGCACAACAAGGTATAAAAATGATCCACAGAACAGATAGAAACTATTTTAAAGTACTAAAACAGAAACTGCATTGGGGTAGTAAATGATCGAGCGATTTCAACTAAAAGATCATCTAAGTTTTAAAGAGGTTACATTAGAATTTGATAAAAATCTCATTATTTTTACAGGACCTAGTGGAGCTGGAAAATCAATCTTTATGGAAGCACTTTTAACTCTTTTTGGACTCAAAGAGTGTGATGCAAAATCAATTGAAGCGAGCTTAGATCTTAAAATAAATCTAGACACTTGGGGTATCGAAGAAGATGAACCAAATATATTTAGATATGCAAAAGACAAAAGTGCACGTTACTTTATCAACAATCAACAAGTCTCTAGAAAAAATATCAAACTAATCGGATCTTCATTTATCAACTACTTGACACTTCGAGAGTTTAAAGAGTTTGAAAATGAACAACTACTGACACTCTTGGATGCCATCGCACTCAAAGAAGATCGATCTTATAAAAAAACCCTTAGCGCTTATGAGGTAAGTTATCAAAACTTCCTTGAAGCACTAAAAGCACTTAAGAAAATTGAAGAAGAAGAGAAAAAGATTGTTGACTTAAAAGAGTTTGCAGCTTTTGAGATCGCTAAAATTGAAGGGATCAATCCTCAAGTCGATGAGTATGAAGAGCTTATGATACAAAAAAAAGAGCTCTCCAAAAAAGAGAAGATAGAGAGTGCCCTATCAGAAGCTTCAGCTATCTTTGAGCTAGAATCCAAAATCACAGAAGCACTTTCACTTTTAGAGATAGAGAGTAGTTTCATCGATGAATCACTCAATGAACTAAGAGTCACTTTTGAAAATGCAACTGCTCGATTAAATGAACTTAATGACTTAAACATTGAAGAGATGTTAGAACGATTGGAAAACTTATCTTCGTTAAAAACAAAATATGGGTCTATTGAAGGTGCTTTAGAGTACTTGAGTGAGAAAAAAGAGGAACTCTCTCGTTATGAAAATATTGAGTTTGAAAAGAGTGCATTAGAGCAAAAAGTAAAAGAGTATGAAAAGCAAGTCACTGACATAACAACGATTATGACACAAAAACGTAGCTCTGTACTTCAAACGCTAAGCCTTAGAGTAGAACATTATCTCAACCTTTTATACTTAGAAAATGTCACTTTTAAACTCCACAAAACTGACCTTCACCATATGGGATATGATGAAGTAACCGTCTCTTTAAAAAACACGGACCTTAGTAAAATAAGTTCAGGGGAATTAAATAGAATTAGACTAGCACAGCTTGCCGCTTCAAGTGAGTTTATCCATGACAAAGGTGGTATCCTCATACTTGATGAAATTGATGCAAACCTGAGTGGAAAAGAGTCTATGAGTATCGCAAAAGTACTACAACTTCTTTGTCGAACTTATCAGGTGTTTGCCATCAGTCATCAACCACAACTGACCTCAAAAGCCCAGCAACATTTTTTAGTCTATAAAGAAAATGGTGAAAGCAAGATAAAAGAGTTGGGACAAGATGAAAGAGTGCAAGAACTTTCACGAATGATCAGTGGTGATAAAGTGAGTGAAGAAGCGATACAATTTGCAAATAGTTTACTAGAAAATAAAGGATAAATCATGAAAAAATCAATCTTATTAATATTAGCACTTTTAGGATCAGCATCAGCCGTAGATCTCTCCAAATGTGATAAATGTTCGATCTCAAAAGAGTACATGAAATGTGGATACTATGTAGAGCAAAAAGCCGATCTCTCCAAACAAGAAGCGTGTATGATATACGCACAAAGTATGGAAGAGGGAAATAACAATGGAAGAGCTGCATGGTACTATCTCGTAGGTGGTGATTTTCAAGCGGCTATAAGAACTGGTGAAAATGCACTCAAAGTGGGTGAAAAATTTGCAGCAGAACATATTGCTCAAGCGTATATACTCCAAGGTAATGATGAAAAAGCAAAAGAGTACTTTGCAATGTTAGGGCACAATAGCCCCGATGTAGACTTAATGGTACAAAAACATTTTGAGATATTACAAAAAGTCTATCCTGAAAAATTCAAAGCAGATACAGCAAACAACCTCTACAAAAAGTAATTTTCGGCACTAAATAGTGCTATTTTCTTCTAATTATATTTCATTTTGAAATATAATTAGAAC
>JADGDK010000114.1:0-2231 GCA_016744895.1 Campylobacterales bacterium
GTAATAGGCTTAACTATATATTTTATCAATTGCAATTCTAACGCTTCTAACAAATACTCTGACTGGGTGTGTGCTGTAGTGATGATAATAGGTATTTTATTATCAAGTTTACGAATCTCCTTTGCCATCTCTAGTCCATTCATTTGAGGCATTTGAATATCTGATATGATAATTTTAGGCTTATGTTTCTTATATACCATCAATGCTTCTTGTCCGTTCTGCGCTTCTAAAACATTAGTATATATCAAAGATAAGTACTCTACAGCTTGCGTACGAACCAACACATCATCTTCAACATAAAGTATAGTGATGTTTTTTTTCATCCATTAATCCTTGTTTTCTAAAAGAATTATAGTATAAAAAAATGAGAAAACAATGAGTTTAATCTAACTTTTCAATATATAGAACCCTCTAAATAACCCTTACAAATCCGCTTAAAACCACAAATTAGCTAAAATAAATACATAAAGAGTGATAAATATCTATGTAAGGAAAGCCCAATGCAACTAAGTTTTTTCGATCATGCGATGCAATACCAAGGTGGGAAAAAGAGTATGAAATTCTTAAATGAGATGAAAGTTTTGTATTGTAATTTTTACCATCATCAGCAGTTATTAGGAAAAACTTAGACCAAAGCTTCATCCATCTCCTGTGGAATTTCTAAATTCATCAACTTTAACACAGTCGGTGCGATATTATTAAGTCCACCATTTTTGACTTCACTCACTCCCTCACTCATCACAAAACAAAATACATCAAAAGTTGTATGATTAGTAAGTCTGTTTCCACTTTCATCTTTCATCTGTTCGCAGTTACCATGATCACTTGTTAAAACAAGACTATAACCTTCTTTTTTGGCAACTTCAATAATCTTCCCAAGTTCTGTATCAACCGCTTCAACTGCTCTAATTCCAGCGCCATAATCTCCAGTATGTCCTACCATATCACCATTTGCAAAATTCACCACTATAAAATCATACCCCTCTTCCATGGCAATTCTGACATTGTCACCAACTTCAGGAGCGCTCATTTCAGGTTTTAGATCATAAGTTTTGACATCTGGACTTGGTGTCAAAACACGTGTCTCATTTTTAAAAGGCTCTTCAACACCACCATTTAGAAAAAAAGTGACGTGCGCATATTTTTCTGTTTCAGAAGTGTGCAATTGGCTTAATCCAGCATTACTGACAACTTCAGCTAAAGTATTACAAGGCAATTTATCTTCAAAAAGTACCGGATGTGGAAATGCTTTGTTATAAACTGTCATCGTAGCGATATTGACATCTGCTGGATTTCTCTCAAATTCACTAAAATTTTCATTTCCAACTACATCAACAATTTCACGCATTCTATCACTTCTAAAGTTTGCAAAGATTACACCATCATTTTCAGAAAACCCCTCATAATCACCAAATGAAACAGGCTCAATAAATTCATCATTGATCTCATTTTTATGCTGACTCACAATATAATTTAGAGGTTTCTTCTCTGTTTTTGGAGCCCCTTTTGCAATAGCGTTATAACCTTTTTCAACGCGATCCCATCTTGTATCTCTATCCATGGCATAAAATCTACCACTTATCGTAGCGATAGAGATATTGTCATCAAGTATTGATTCAATCTGTTCAATATACTTTGGTGCAGAAGTGGGACTTACATCTCTGCCATCTGTAATTAAATGTAAACATACTTTTTTCCCCTCATTTGAAGCAATTTTTGCCAAAGCACTAATATGATCAATATGAGAATGCACTCCACCATCACTTAAAAGTCCAACAATATGGATAGTTTCACTCTTTTGTAATAGATCTTCGAGTACTGGGTTTTGAGCCAAAGTACCCTCTTCAACAGCTTTGCTAATTTTTACAAGGTTTTGATAAAGCACACGCCCACTACCGATACTCATATGCCCTACTTCACTATTTCCCATTTGACCATCAGGAAGTCCTACTGCAAGCCCTGAAGTTTTCACTAAAGAATAAGGTACATTTTCAAAAAGGTAGTCGTAAGTTGGCTTTTTTGCATTACAAAATGCATTATCATCACATGAACTGTTATAACCAATACCATCAGTTATAATCAAGATTGCTTTATTTGTTTTGCCTGCAAGCAGGATTTCGTTTCTCTTCATCATTTTTCTCCCTGTGTACTTAAGACAAATTTTACTAAAATAACGCTTTTAACTTAAGGAATCTAATGCTTTATCTGCTTCATCAATTTCTCGACATCAA
>JADGDK010000114.1:2331-8066 GCA_016744895.1 Campylobacterales bacterium
ATTTTTCAATACATTACCGTCCGTGCAGGTATATCGTTTTTTGTAGCATTTATTTTAACTCTATACATTATGCCAAGGTTTATCACATGGGCTAAAGCTAAAAATGCAAATCAACCTATATACAAACATGCTCCAGAAGGACATCAAGCAAAGTCTACAACTCCTACTATGGGAGGTTTAGTTTTTTTAGGTTCTACACTCTTTGCTTCACTTTTAACCATAAAATATAATAACTTTTTTGCATTGGGTGGACTTTTAACTATTATCTTATTTTCCCTAATCGGTATTAAAGATGATATGTCCAAAATTACACATAAAAAAAATGAAGCAGGTCTTAGTTCTCGGGCTAAGTTTTTGATGCAAATTGGTGCTTCTATCATTATCGGTCTTTATCTCTATTTTGGAAACTTTATGACCGAACTTTATATCCCTTTTTACAAACATCCAATTTTTGATATGCATATCTTAGCGATGGTCTTTTGGACTATGGTATTTGTCTCTACTTCAAATGCGGTCAACCTTACAGATGGACTTGACGGCTTGGCAACAGTACCTTCTATCTTCTCTATCATGTCACTTTCTGTTTTTGTCTACATCATGGGACATGCAATTTTGAGTGAATATCTTCTTGTCCCAAATATAAAAGGTATTGGTGAAGTTACTATTGTAGCAACTGCTCTTATCGGCTCGTTGATAGGATTTTTATGGCATAACTGCCATCCTGCTGAAATCTTTATGGGAGATAGCGGAAGCCTTGCACTCGGTGGTTTTATCGCATATATGGCAATTATCACTAAAAATGAATTACTCCTTTTTCTGGTTGGTTTTGTTTTTGTTATGGAAACCGTCTCAGTGATCTTGCAAGTTGGAAGTTATAAAGCACGGAAAAAAAGAGTTTTTAAAATGGCTCCTATACATCATCATTTTGAACTCAAAGGATGGGCAGAAAATAAAATCATTGTAAGATTTTGGATCATGGCACTCATATCAAATCTATTAGCACTTATCACATTGAAGATTCGATAATGACTATTTTTGGTTATGGAAAAACAACAAAAGCTATCGTAGAAAAATTTGGTAACTGTCATGTTTATGATGATAAATTTTCTGCTGTCACTTTTGATCAAAAAGGAAATGAGTTTTTACCACCAGAAATGTTTGATCCTAAAAAAAGTGCACTTGAAGTCACAAGCCCAGGAATTCCACCCTCAAATCACCTTATCCAAAAAGCAGAAAACCTCATCAGTGAATATGATCTTTTTGCAGATACTATGCCCTACTCTATTTGGATCACAGGTACAAATGGTAAAACTACAACTACAACTATGCTACAACATCTATTAGAAGATAGAGGAAGTGTTGAAGGTGGCAATGTTGGTAATCCACTCGGAGTACTTGATGACAAAGCACCAATTTGGATACTTGAAACCAGTTCATTTACACTGCACTATACCAACAAAGCATCACCTAACCTTTATATCATACTTCCTATCTCGCCTGACCATATCAGTTGGCATGGTTCATTTGAAGAGTATGAAAAAGCTAAACTCAAACCACTAAATTCCATGCAAGAAGGAGAGGTAGTCATACTTCCAAAAAAATATGCTGACTATCCAACCAATGCTTTTAAAGTACTCTATGAAAATAGTGAAGATTTAGCTGAATATTTTGAGATAGATGCCAAAATGATCAATTTTAAAGAACCTTTTTTAACTGATGCACTTTTAGCATTAGCTGTGAGTAAAATACTTTTTGATGAAGTTGATTATGAAAATATAAACAAATTTGAGATAGGAAAACATAGAGTTGAAACGTTTACTGACAAAAAAGGACGTATCTGGATCAATGACTCTAAAGCAACCAATGCAGATGCAACGATAGCAGCCCTCAAAAGCTATAAAGATCAAAAGATCAACCTTATATTAGGCGGAGATGACAAAGGTGCTAATCTCACTCCACTGTTTGAAACCTTACAATCATATGATGTAAATATCTTTGCAATTGGATCAAATTCTGAAAAAATTGATACATTGTCAAAAAAATATAAATTATCTTGCAAAATTTGTAAAACTTTAGAAAATGCAGTCGTAAATATCGATAAAATGGGGGATACAGATATAAATCTACTCTCTCCATCTGCCGCAAGTTTGGATCAATTTAGCTCTTATAGCCAAAGAGGAGATGAATTTAAAAAATTAGTTAATAGTTTAAGTTGAAATTTAAAAAATTTTACTATAATATCATTTCCAATTTAAGGCTGGATAGCTCAGTCGGTAGAGCAGGTGACTGAAAATCACCGTGTCGGCGGTTCGATTCCGTCTCCCGCCACCACTTAAATTGGAACTTTCTAAATATCAAAACTTCCAAAATTTATATTTCATTATTTTATTAAACACCCATCACAGTCATTACAATTTCCCTACTACCACCTCTATCTCTATGTTCATTTAGATAGATACCCTGCCAAGTGCCAAGGTTTAATTTACCTTCAGTGATAGGCAAGGTTAGTGAAACTCCCATCATCAGTGATTTTATATGTGCTGGCATGTCATCTTTACCCTCATATGTATGCGTAAAGTATGGTTTATCTTCATCAACCACATCATTGAAAAAGTTTTCTAAATCATCTCTCACATTTGCTTCATAGTTTTCTCCAAGAGCCAAACTTGCACTAGTATGTTTTAAAAACAAATTTAGAGTTCCTGCACTTATATCTCTTATCTCTGGCAATGCTTTTTGTATTTCTTTATCTATAACATGAAAACCTCTAGGTTTTGGTGTAAGATTAACACTTTCTTGTCTGACTTTTATGATAAATCCTTTTTAAGCTCAAGTGAAAGATCTAAAAACTTTTCACCATAGCGTTCAAACTTTACTTCACCAATTCCATGAACATCTAACATCTCTTCTCTATTTTGAGGTAGTTTTTTGGATAAATCAACAAGTGTCTTATCACTGAACACGATATATGCTGGTATATCAAATTCCGTTGCAATCTCTCGTCTTAGTGTTCTAAATGACTCAAATAACTCATTTTTAGGTTCATTGTCTTCTTCATCTTTGACTATTTTTACACCCTTACCAACCTTATCCTCATCAATCCAAACTTTTAAAGTACCTTTCAATACCTCTTTAGCTTTTTGAGTCAATTTTAGTGCTCGGTGTTCACCTACACCAACCAACTCCAACTCAAACAACCTATCTGCAATCATACCCCACTCATTTTTACTTCTATCATTTCCTATGCCATAAACTGACAATTTGTCATGTTCAAAATTCAAAAGCTTTTCTGATTTACTTCCACGAAGTAGATCAATCACATGATTTTGTCCAAATTTCTGCCCTACTCTGTAGATACCTGAGAGAAATTGTTGCGCTGCTTTGGTAACATCCAATTGTGCTACGGGATCTTTTAGACAACTACCACATTTGGTCTCACACACTTCAACCTTATCACCAAAATAGACACCCAATAACTTATGTTTACATGAACTACTCAGTGCAAAATGGTACATTTTTTGAAGTTTTTCATAGAGCACTTCTTTATATTCTTCACTATCTATATTATTCATAAGCTCACGCTTTTGAATTTCATCACCTTTAGTATAAAGTAATAATGTCTCACTATCCAAGCCATCACGCCCTGCCCTACCAATCTCTTGATAAAAGTTTTCTATCGTTTTAGGCAATGAAGTATGCGCAACAAATCGAATATTGCTCTTATCGATACCCATACCAAAAGCGATAGTAGCAACTACGATATCAATTCTATCAAATAAAAAATCTTGATAAATTTTCTCTTTTTCAGATGCTTCTATTCTGGCATGGTATGCATAAGCTGAAAAGTTTTTTGATTGTAAAAATGCTGCTGTTTGTTCTGCTTCTTTTCGTGTAAAGGTATAGACAATACCTGCTTGATTTTTATGTTTGTTGAGGAAATTTATCAGTTGTGTTCTCCCGTTAGAGATACGTTTTTCACTTGATACTTTAAGATTATTACGAAACACACTGCCACGAAGTGAAACAGGATTTTCAAGTCTTAAGGCCTTTTGTATATCTTCTGCAACTTTAGGTGTTGCTGTAGCTGTAAAAGCTGCAATGGTACTCTTTGGAAAATACTCTTTTAAAAGACCAAGTTTTCGATAATCAGCTCGAAACTCATGTCCCCATTCACTCACACAATGTGCTTCATCTATGACAAAAAAGTTAATCTTTAATGTCGTTAAAAACTCAATAAAATTCATACTGCTTAAGCGCTCAGGCGCTACATACAGAAGTTTTACAATACCTCGTTTAAGTTCCATAAAGACTACTTGTCGCTCTTCTTCGCTCATATCAGAGTGAATCGTTCTTGCCTCGATACCATTTTCACTTAAACCTCTTACTTGATCTTGCATCAGTGCGATTAATGGTGAAACAACAACAGTTACACCATCCATTAATAATGAAGGTAACTGATAACATAAAGATTTACCGCCTCCTGTTGGTAAAATCATCAAAAGGTCTCTACCTTCTACTATCGCATCTACCGCATCTTCTTGAAAAGTACGAAATGCATTATGTCCAAAAATTTTCTCTAAAATCTCAAGCTTTTCCAATATTATCCTTTATAAAAAACATCTTATCAAAAAAGCAGTAAAAGGTAAAAAAATATTTCATTTTGAAAGTTATTAAATATATTAAATTAAGCTAAAATACACAAAAATTACACAATAGATTTGCTACAATACTTGTCTAAATAAATCAAGGAAAACATTTATGAAAAAAACTGCACTTATTGTGACGCTTTTAAGTACATTGCTTTATTCTAATGAGTTAAAAACTATAGATACTTACAAAAAAGCTTTACCTATTGCACAAGATGAAAATAAAACAGTTCTGTTTATGACAAGTATAGAAGGATGTCCCGTATGTGATTATATGAAAGATATCGTTTTTGAAAGAGAAAAGGTGATTAATTACCTCAATCAAAACTATGTGGTGGTTATTAGAGATGCTGAAAAACAGACTTATCCAAACCGATTTTATACCAGAGATATGCCAACATTTTATTTTGTTGATCCAAAAAGTGAAAAAGAGATAAGAGCGCCAAAAGCAGGTGGTTCTACTCCTGAGAAATTTCTCTCTGTACTACAAAAAGCGAGAGAAAATGAAAGTAACAATAGTGTAATTCTTGCACCAGTAGTACACACAGAAAAAGGAATCAAATAATGATAAAGAAAATACTATTTACACTTATAGCACTTCATACGCTTGTATTTGCCGGATTTCAAAGTATTGACGCTAAAGAGATGCTCTCTCTTCATAAACAAGGAGCAGCAATCATCGATATCAGAACACCTGATGAGTGGAAAGAAACAGGTGTCATTCCAGGGACGACAAAAATTATGTTCTTTGATGAAAGAGGAAACTATAATGTACCAAAGTTTATGGATGAGCTAAAAAAAGTAGTTAAGGATCAAAATCAACCAATTATCTTGGTATGTAGAACTGCAAGTAGAACAAAAGTCGTTGGTCAATTTTTAGCAAAGGATATGGGCTACCCAAATACAAAAGACTTAGCTGGTGGAATTATGTTCGGCTGGTTAAATAGTGGAAAAAAGACGGTTAAATAACCGTCTTTTTATAATAATATATGTTCTAAAACTCATCATATTTAAAAAATATTCTTACATAGAGTATTATTACCATCAATAAACTTTTAATAACTTTCACCTGTGTACACTCATACATTT
>JADGDK010000115.1 GCA_016744895.1 Campylobacterales bacterium
GTACATGCATACTTGCTTTTACATATTTACCTACTTGAACTTGTTTATTGGCAACGACTCCGTCAAATGGTGCAACAATAACTGTGTCTTTTAATTTTATCCTTGCTAAATCCGCTTTTGCTTCTGCTTGTTTAATTTGAAATTTTATCATCTCGTTATTGGCAACTAAAGCACTTAATCTCTTTTTTTCTGCTTCTATTTTATTTTTATTGGCGATAACTTTAAAATCAGATTGATTCTTTGCATCTTGTTTTTCTTCAAAGTTTAATTTACTAGTGGCATTGGTTTTATAAAGCCGTTTGCCTCTTTTATAATTTAAGTTGGCCAATTTTTGACTAGATAATGCAGATTGGAGATTTGCTTCTTCTTGTTTAATGATACTTTCTTGCATAGAGATTTGTTCTACTAGATTTTGTATTTTAGCTTTTTCTAAACTTACCCCAGCCTCTTCTAGTTCTAACTTTACTTTATAATCTTCATCAATAATAGTAAAAAGAGTCTCTCCTTTTTTTACAAATTGATTATCTTTTATAAAAACTTTATTGACATAACCTGAAACCTTTGCAGCTATTGGCACTATGTCCGCTTTAGTAAAAGCATTGTCCGTTTCAAGAGTATTTACCTTACCTCTGGTGTAAAAAATCGATACTGCTATTAAGATTACTAGTACAATCAATATAATAACTTTTTTTTTGCTTTTCATTTTCAATCCTTCATTGTGGTAATTACAATTACCATATAATTTCGTTATGATAACAGATTAGATTTATAAAGTCAATAAGAAGGACAATTATGGCAAAAAATAAAATTATTAGAAGAGAAAAAATTATTAATGTGGCAGCAAATTTATTTTTTGAAAAAGGATTCTCCAGTACCAGTATTGATGATATTATAAAAGTAACAGGTGGTTCAAAAAGAGATATTTATAATGAATTTGGAAATAAATCTGGACTTCTGAGTATGATTATTGAAATATATACAAATAAAGTATTACATGAGATAGGACTAGAAAAATTAGATGTGAACAATATAGAATTGTCACTAAAAAAGTTTGGTTATGCATTAGCACAGTCTTATATGAAACCTGAGATACTCGGATTAAATACTTTAATTTTTAATGAAGCAAAACGCTTTCCTAATTTAGCACTAGAATTTTATGAAAAAGGCCCTATGCTTGGGGCTTTAAAGTTATCGAAATTTTTAGAAAAGTGTATAAATCAAGATAAGTTAAAAAAAAATCCACACGATAAGCTTGCAGGTTTTTTTATTGGTATTCTTAGGGATAAACTATATTTTGGAGTGATTTTAAATAGTTCTGAACCCGTGGACTTCGAGGAAGTTAAAAAAGATGTAGATTTAGCGGTTGAAATATTTTTAAACGGAATTAAGAAGTAGTTAACGTTGTAGACAAATTAAAATCTCTTAAATCGTCGTGTTTTTAGGGGTTTACTTCGTAGTGGCTCCGGATGCTGGATTCAGTTTAGATTAAGTTTAAATACCACGAAATACTATGAATACGACACTTCTTTATTTTATTATCTTAACTAAAATAGTATTTTAGAGTATTTAATGTCACTTATACGTCACCCAAAAATCTAGTTAGATTATTTAATTTACTACCTCTTTTAACTTTGACAATATTTTAACCATCGCTAAAGTATCAAGTTTGCAATAAGCTAAAAGAGATTTTCTCACACTTTGCACTTTTTCTTGACTATCTTCTGTAGTAAGGTTTGAAAAGGCATTCATGGCTTCACCACCATTTTGTACTCCATCAAGATTTTTATACGCATCTTCCATCTCAGGAATCAATGCTGGTAGTATCACTTTGATAGAATAACTGCCTTTCATCATAGGGGTATAAAGATATCTATTTTTAAAGGGTGTCATTAAATCTTTGATATTGTGATGTATCGCCATCAATTTTGATGCTATGCCCGGAAAGAGATAAGCAAGATTTTTAATTACTCCTTTTTCAAAATGCATATTGTAAGCTAAAACTGTTACATTTTCAGGAATGTCTATTATCAATTTTTGCGCTAAAGCTTCTCTGGGATCACTTCCAACTTCAGCTAAAAACTCTTTATGTTCCACCTTCCCATCTTCATATTCGATATGTAATGAGTACTGAAATGGAATCTGTTGAAAAGGTTTGACTCCTTCAAATTCAGGAATAGCTTGTTGATAAGATTCAAAATCCAAATGATATATGGGATAGGTTAATTGATCTAGAAATCTTTTAATAGCTTTATCATTGATAATTGTTTTATCGTCAAATACACTTTGAATTTGCATCTTTTGTGCATCTGAAAAACTCATATCTTTAGGAATGTCTTCAAAGTGGATAAATCCTTCTTTATAAAGCTTAAACTTCTTCTTTTTTCTAAGTCCCCCAATATCAAAGATACTATATTCAGGGATATGTTTCCAGCAGTATGCCTTAGCATTGCACTCGTATGGCTCTAGACAATATACACCTATCCCAATATCTGGCTCACACTCTTTTTCTAAAGCCTGATCAAACTGCTCTAATTGAGAAGGGATCTCATCTTGATCACTTAGTATCTCTTGTGTAACATCATTGAGTGTAAAAAGCTTTTCAATCTCTAATGTTTTACCTCTAACATACTTATTGTTGATATGGACAACATTGACACTAGCTATATCTAATCCGCACCCTTTTAATACAAAATACTGAATTGAAGCATCATCCAGATAAACATCTTTGAGATGGCTAGAACTTTTAACTTCATAAATATTCCAGCCTGATTTATCATGATGCAAGATATCCACCATAACAAGTACATTGTGATACATAAACGTTGCTTCATAGATAGTTTCAACACCCTCATCAATATATCTTTGTGTCAAAGCTATTTTTTCAGTAAAACTGGTATCCTCAAACACAATCTCTTTGCCATTTGGAAAAAGCTGCATAGCTACTTTGCCTACCTTCTCTCCTGTTTCAAAAATTGCCTTTTGAGTATCATCGGGAGGGGTTAAAAGCTCTTTTTTATATTTATTAAGCCATAAAGCTTTAGTACATTGCACCCCTTTTATGTATAGTGATTTAGAGATTGTGTTGGTCATGACAGATATACTTTTAAATCACTATCAATAATCTCTTTTATCCATGTTGGTTCTTTCACTCGAACATGAGGAATCCAATATTTTACAAGTGGTATGATTTCCATTTCATGTGTAATTTTGATGATAATTTCCATACTTCCATCTTCAAAAATGGACTCTATAGTTTGAGTTTTACTGATAGGTTTTCGTTTGAAGTATTTTGCTATATCTGCACCAATTAAAAGTTTCACTTCAAATGGCTTTTTATCTTTGTCAAACCAGATTGAGAGTGCATTGTCAAGTAATGTATCTAGCTTTTCATCCGTTGTAAAAGTCTCTTGGAGCGTATTGATAGAGGTAATATTTTTAAGGTAGTATTTTTTAAGTACATCATTTCTGCTATCTAGAGCGATAAGATACCAAAAACCTTCATAATTGGCAATTTTCAAGGGTTTTAAATCTATCACTTTGGAAAAAGAATCAAAACTGTAACTGCATGAGATATGGTTTTTATTTTTGATGGCAGATTCTAACTGCTGTATCTCTAAAAGTTTATCGCTGATATCTTCCAAGTCAAGTTTTGTATAGATTGGGTTATATTCATTGTTTTTGATTTTTGAGAGAAGTTTTTTAGCTTTATCAGAAAATGCACCGCTACTACCATCGATAAGCCCCTCCATGATATCCAACACCACCGCATCTTCTATCGAAGTGGATTTTTCTATGCGAAAACCCTTTTGCATCTTCCATTTTTTACCTTCTTGGTAAATAGGAAAGGAGATTAAGCGTTCGTTAAAATCTCGCTGGATTGTGCGCTCACTGGTTCCAAATTCTAAAGATAACTCTTTAACAGATAATGATTCACCATCGTTGAGTTTAGAGAGGATATGCGTGAGACGGGTTAGGATTTTGTCGTAGTCGTGTTTGTATGCCATGGGTTATCTATCTTCTTTAGTCTCTAGACTTTTTTGCTCTTTTTCTATCTTGGTTATACTTTTTTGAGGGGTGTCTAGCTCTTCGGGCATTGTTCCACCCAACTCTTCTATTGTTTGTCTCACTTTTTGTCCTACCTTATAGTGTGTTTTATTTGCACTGTGTTTATCTTTGACTCCATCTTTTTTAAGTTTTTCTTCTGCTTGTGTAGCACGAAAGAGATTGGCAGCCAATTCTGTACTTCCCATATAATCTAGTATTTTATGGGATTTTTTCAGTCCCTTTTTTTGATGTATGCCTTTCGCATCAAGTCCACCATATAAACCTTTATAACCATGATTTTGAAAAACTGCAAAGTCTAATGTTGTTTCGACTCCTGAACTATACGCCACATTTACAAGCTGTTTGTTATGCTTTTTCAACTCATTTCTTAGAAAAAGTCTTTTTTCATCTTCTTTAAGCTGTACAAAATTTTCATCATCTTTTAACTCTTGCCGCCTTGTTTGTATTGCAAAGTATGTCTGCCCATTGGCAACGATTGGCTTACTGGGATCTGCATTTTGTACTATCAAATAACAGGCATATCTTGATAATGCAAACGAACTAAAAGATTGTTCCGCCCCTTGACCAAATGTTAACTGCTCGTTGGCTTCAACGATGTGTTCTGATATATCTTGCCCACTATTTTTGCAAGCTTCTTTAGCTTTTTCAATCACATTTATAAAGTTTCTAAAGTCGCTATACCCAAGCAGTTTACCCAATGCTCTTGCATACCAAAACTCATTGGCATTTTGATCTACCTGTTTTATATCTTCAAATGATTGGTGATGTGATTGTTCTATATCATTGTTCATTTTAACCACCTTTGATATTTTTTAGTATCATAACATTTAAAATGGATTTTATTAAAAAATATGTCATTTTGTAATATTTTTTTAACCAAACTCCCACCTTTTCAAATTTCCTTGTAGCTAATTTTTTATCTTTTGCAATATTTCATAATATTGATAGCGTACTTTAATATCCGCCCAAATGCCGCCTAGACCATCGTTGAGTTTAGAGAGGATATGTGTGAGACGGGTTAGGATTTTGTCGTAGTTGTGTTTGTAAGGCATTGTTTTAACCCCTTAATCTTTAAAGGTCATCAAGCGTTTTAGCTCCAAGTAAATTTGAGCTTATGAGTTCTTTATCAAAACTATGTTCATCCATCAGAAAGCTTTTGCCATCTCCACTATCTCATCAACAGTTATCTCATCTTTTAGCTGTGCGATACTCAATAGTATGTCTCGCTCATTTAGATAAATCTCTTCCAATGCATGACTGCAAAGCGAATCTCTAATAGCCTCATACTGTTTTTTATCTAATTGTGTTTTATATCTGGCAAGTATCTCTAAGGACTCTTTTTTAGAGTGAGAATTTGGATAATCACTATTTAATCGTTCAAGATAACTCATCTGATGCCTTTTTGATTTATTATATCACAATATTGATAGTGCACTTTAATCTCCGCCCAAATGCTACCTATCCTTAAAATATCACCCCATGATAATTTGTTGTATAAATACAATCGATAAAACAACCAGCAATGATGCTCATCTCTTCCGATATAAGGATGATTGACATTTTGAAGTTTATTATGATTGGTATCACCCCAACGATGCTCTTGATGCTTGTCTGTACTTATCCCTTTTATGCCCTCATTTAATGTTATCAATATATTGTCTTCATCTTCAACATACTCTTTATCATCATCTTTGAGGTAAAAAACTATCTCTAAGTCTATCTCATAGTCTTTCAGGTTATCATGTTTATCTTCTACTCTTTTTATAAGTGTACCATCTAATTTTTTTGCATCTTCGATAACTTTGTTTTGAAGTAAATGTAGTTTGTTATTGAATTTTTGAAGTTTAGTCATTTGCTACACCACTATTTACTAATATCAAACAGATAAAAATCTTATTGTATTCATATACCATTATTTCTTGCCTTTAATAATCTTAAATATAGCTACTGAACACTCCCGGAATTCCAAAGATATATGTCAAAAACTCTTTCATGAAACCAAGATTCATTTGAAATTTTTTTAATATCCTTTTTTAGACCTTCTCTTTGATTTGGTAAATACAAGTGTAAATTTTCTAATCTATCGCAGGCTTTTTTTATTTCATCCTCAACTAGATGAAAATCATTACGCCATTTGTCATAATACTCTTTTAATTTGCCATCTTTGGTACCTATTGCTTTTCTTGCTTGTGAATCATATATTATAATTGGTTGTTTTATTTTTAGCCATAAAAATTTTGTTGTTAATGACAAAACACTTCTATTGCCATATTTTTGAGATATTCTGCTTTCAATTTCAATTATTTTATCTATTGGGGTATCTTTAAAATCACTTGTTTTTATATTTTCCAAAATATCTAATACATGTCCATATCTGAGATTATTATCATATTTTACTGGTAGGTTTCTTGCAACTCTATAAAATAAAGCAGCTTTTTTCAATGCTTCAAGTTTTTCTTTTTCATTAGCATTACCTGATAATATTTTATAACAATCTCTATCATGTTTTTCCCAAATACTTAGATATTCAAAAGCATATGGTTCAAATACTATCTTCACTACTTATTCCTTTTGCTAGGTTGTTTTTACTGCACTCATCATACCAGGTAAAAAACTTTTTTCCAATCATTCTTGTATTATATTTTTTATGTTCTATTGCAATATTATTTTCATCTATATATTTTGCTAGAATATGGCGTGCTACCTCCTTGTCCCCTGAATCTTGATTATAAACTTGAATTTGCTTGCTATCCCTTCTAATAATTCTGTATATATTGCCATCTTTTGTTATTATAGTCGCTTCATCAGTTATTTCCCCTATATCCTCTCCTGTACGCATAGTTTTTCTATTTTTTGCTTCAGTAATTGAAGAAGCATGTTGTATAAATGCTTTTAAAGTATGTCTCATATATTCATTGATTGGATTAATTACTCCTTGAATTTCAAGATTTAGTATTTTTCTCAATACAGACACAACACCACCATTTCCTTTATCTTCACTCCAATAAATCCATTGTTTGGTATGAGAATCTTTTTTCATATCTAAATTTTCATATTCTTGACTAAGTTTTGCTGTATTTAAATCTGGAGTTAAAAAAATTATATGCAAGTTTTGTATTTCACTCTCATCTTCAAGGATTGCTTGATAATATTCTTTTAGTTGATTTGGATTTGCAGCACCAATTTTAATTTTATTCTCAATAATAACTCTATGCAACTCTTCTTTTTTTTCATTCAATATTATTATCTGAATATCTATATCTTTTCTTTTTCCATCCAGTTCATATGGCTCTTCAAGAGTTACTTGTGAATTTATAAATTCGCATTCTAATATATCTGCCAGTGTTGGATTATTAAGATATTCAATAAATTTTCGTACAAATGCATCTCCTAATCCATGGTCTTTATTGCTGTCTAAAAGATATCCAAACATTGCTGATATGCTTGGCTCATGCAGTCTGGATTTTCCTTGACTAAGAACTTGAAAAATATTCATAGTTTCTACCTCTCTTTCTTTAAGTGCTCACACATTAATCTTTTATTTATCTCTTCATGTACTTTTTTATCATAGAGAGATGACTTAATAATCTGTTCTTCTTTGAATCCAAATTTGGAAATTAAATCATTTTTATATAACTTATATAAATTATTTGAAACATTGGGTGCAAACTCAATCTTTTCTATGAATTGATTAGGTTCTATTTTTTCTGTATTTAAAGGGATAAAAAGATAATCATATTTTTGACAATCTTCATCATTTAGTTCGATAATCAGTCTCACTTCTTCTTCATATTCAAACTCACTTCTTTTGAAAAAATAAATTTTCGATCTAAAACTAAACATAGGAAAATTTTGTATATTTGAACAATATTCTTTAATTTCTTTATAGAAATCATCATCTTTTTTATACTCGACAATATCAATTATAGAATTGCCATTTATAGTAGATACTAAAGATTCAAGTTTTTCCACAGTTATTGTAT
>JADGDK010000116.1 GCA_016744895.1 Campylobacterales bacterium
GTGTTAAAAAGACTGAAAGATACGATGGTCAAGGATGGGGACTTTTACAAGTTTTAGAATGTATGAATGATACTACAAACCCCAAAGCTGAATTTGCAAGATGTGCTAAAAAAGTACTTACAAAAAGAGTTGAAAATTCACCTAAAGTACGTAATGAAGAAAAATGGCTCAAAGGTTGGTTCAAACGAATCGATACTTATACAAAATAATCTCCAAGGAAATCTTTTATGATATTAACACTTTTACTAATTTTAAGTATTTTGTTTCTCGCTATTGAAGCGCAAAAACATTTTAAAATCCCTTCACCAATCTCACTTATCCGACTCAGTTAGCTTGCTTACTATACATTTCCAAATATGGTTTTGTTTTCTGAAGAAACTTTTGCGGAGCTTGTCCTATTTTTGATTCCTATTCTTATTGCATCAGACGCTTTGCAGTTAAAACTTGATGATCTAAAGAAAAATGGTTGGAGTCTACTCTATTTAGCTGTGGTAGCAGTAGTACTTTCTATCATATCAGGTTTTATCGTAGCCAATACACTTTTTGTAGAGTATGGATTAGGTGTAGGGGCAATTATAGCATTGTTTGCCATGGTACTTGCTACCGATCCTGTATCCGTAGTAAGTGTGTTTTCAAGCTTTAAAGTACCTCATAAGTTGAAAATTTTAGCTGAAGGAGAATCACTTTTTAATGATGCAACAGCATTAATTATCTTTAGTTTTATCGCACTTCCTATGATAAATGGCGTTGATATTACGGGTGGTGACATCGTAACAGTAAGCTTAAAAGTGATTATCTTATCTATAATTATTGGTTTACTTAGTGGTTTTTTGGGTGTACTTTTGATGCGTATGACTCAAGATGATATGAGTGAATTAGTGCTTATCATCTTTACTGGGTATCTCTCATTTGAGATTGCAGAGCATTTTCATGTTGCAGGACTTTTAGCTGTCATCGTGGCGATTATAACACTAAATCATGTGACAGAAAAATCGCTCAAAGAGGCAGATCGTCGTATTCGAAAAAGTAAAAGGATTTTAGATAAAACCAACAAAAGTCGTAAAATATTCTCTTCGCGTTTTATGAGTGGTATCTCAAATAAACTTAATAGCGATATTACGACTGTAGAGAAACACAAACAGAATTTAAACTACATCGCAGTACTTGCACTCTTGGCAAATGCCTTTTTATTTATCTCTATGGCAAGTATTGTAAATCTTGATCTACTTTTAAAGTACCAAACAGAAATTTTATGGATGTTTCTAGTCACGACCACCATCCGAGCACTTATGATGGCAAAGTTTGCTTTTATCTCAAACAAGTTTCAAAAGATGACTGATGTAGGAAGAAGATGGTGGAGTGTACTTCTTTTTTCTGGTATCAAAGGTGGTCTTTCTATTGTTATGTTGCAGATGCTTCCAGCAGGGTTTGCACATCAAGAGCTTTTTAATGCAATTGTTGTTGGGATCATCTTACTTTCAACGATTACATATGCGTTAACCTTGGTGATTATCATCACTAAAAACAAACGTATTTTTGAAGCAGAGTATGATGCTGAACATCATCGTAATTAATGATATAGTTTCTCCAAAAGATAATACCTTTTGGAGAAACTTGAAAAGAGATTAAAGAGATTTCTCTTTAGCAATTAGTGCCACAACTCCATCATACATATCTTGTACACATTCTACTTCAGTAACACCAAGTCTTCTTCTGTTACTGATATCATAGACTCCGCCTTCACTCTCAGAGTGCTCTCCATGAATACCTCTAATTTGTAAATGATGTTTATCTGTGATCGCTTTAAATGCATCCATATCAGTTGCTAGTTTTGGTAATGCAATATGCACACTTGCTCTCATTGCAGTTCCAAGGTTTGTCGGACAGCTTGTGATATATCCGATATGTGGACTATATGAATATTTTACTTTTTTCTCTATCTCGCTTATGGCAGTAGCTAGTCTTGTAAATACTTCTTTGATATCTCCCCCCATTTGCATAGAGATAATTCGAAGTTGATCTTCTTCATTCACCCAAACTAAAAAAGTTTTTTCATCATTATGATAGATTCCTCTTCCTTCTGGCCAGTCTCGATTGAGCCCTGCTGCTTCTAAAAATCTATCACCTGCTTTAAATAAAAAGTGATCGGCAATCAGTTGTGCACTTACCTCTTCACTCATTCCTGATAATGGATAATAAGTTCCAGATAGTTTCCCCTCTAAGCCATTTAGTGCTTCAGAAACATCTTCTTCTATCTGATTTCTTTGTTCTTTTGTGATCGCAGGACCTAAAGGTGAGTTTGCAACATTTCTTCCAACACGAATTCTTGTTGAGACGATGTATTTACCTTCTGGATCAGGATTTGGTGCATCGAGATCATCTGGATCGAGATTACTTTTATGGTTATCATTTGCACTGAATCCATGATAATCTTCGATGATTGGATCAAAAAGTTTAGAGAAAGTAAAGTAAGACTCTTCATCACCTGCATAAACACCGATACCGCTATCAATATTTTCTACACCTGAATTAATTGCATCTTTAAGTGTAAAACCATTGCTAGTTGCTCTATCTTTGAGTGCTTCAAAGACCTCTTTTGTAAGATGTTTGCACAGCATTGATTTACAATCTGTTGGAAATGTAGGGAACTCATTTTCTTGACTCATATTTTCTCCTTGTAATGTTTTTTTGTGGTAGTGGAAATGTTAGCCTATGTTTGGCACCTTTGATATCTAAATGATGATATTTTTCGTCAATATTCCATTTGGTTTGACAATATGCTTCAAAGCTCTCATGAGTATTGTCATAAAGCTCCATTTGTTGAATTATCGCAAGGGCTCTATCAACTTTAGACATAGCATCAAGACCTTCTTGTATAATAGCCTCACACTGTCTTTTCATAATCTCTTTTTTCATTTTTTAATCACTGTCCCAATACCTTCACTCGTAAAAGATTCAAGTAGTAGGGCGTGCTCTACGCGTCCATCGATGATATGTGCTTTTGGTACACCTCTATCTATTGCTTCAATACATGCATCTACTTTTGGAATCATTCCTCCAGCGATTGTACCCTCATCTTTAAGTGCAATAATCTCTTCTTCTATAAGTGTGGAAAGAAAATTTTTATTTTTATCCATAACCCCTGGTGTGTCAGTCATAAAAATAATTTTTCTAGCATTTAAACTTGCTGCAATTTTACTGGCAGCTAGATCTGCGTTGATATTAAATCCTGGATGGCTCTTTGCATCAACTGCTGCAGCAATCGGTGCAATAATAGGAATAAATTTTTCATCTAAAAGATTATTTATCACGCTCTCATCAACGCTGATAATATCTCCTACTAATCCATATTTATCAATATCTATAGGTTTTGCTGTGATGAAATTTGCATCTTTTCCACTAATGCCAATTGCTTTGACACCATGTTGGTTAATAAGTGAGGTAATTTCTTTATTAATATTACCAGAAAGAGCCATCTCAACAACTTCCATTGTCTCTTTACTTGTCACACGAAGACCATTAATAAATTGACTTTCAATCTCTAATTTTTCTAATAATTCATTGATTTTTTTACCACCACCGTGTACGATAACAGGTTTAATACCCATTAAGTACATCAGTAATATATCTTGTGCAACTTTGTCTTTTAAAACAGGATCTATCTGTGCAGATCCTCCATATTTGATGACAAAGATTTCACCAGTATATTTTTTGATATAAGGCAGTGCATCAAGTAGAACTTTGACTTGTTCAATCTTCTTTTGCAATACTATCCTTTATGATTTTTAAGCATCATAACGAAGAAAAATGTAATATTAATGGAATGAAAATAAAGTTATCAGATTTGTTAGTTTGTTATGTTTGTTGCATTTGGATCGTAAAAATAGCACCATTTGTTCCATTGTGAACCTTGATTTTACCCATATCTTTACTCTCTATGATAAGTTTTGACATATAGAGTCCCAAGCCACTACCTCCAGTTTTGGTTTTAGTCGTAAAGTATATATCAAAAAGTTTATCAATCATTTTCTCATCAATTCCTCTACCATTGTCTTTGACAGATACAGTGACTACATCACCTACAATAGCCGTTTCTATAATGATTGTAGGATTTTGTATCTTTCGTTCTAACAAAATATCTTTGGCATTATCTAAAAGATTTAAAATTACTTGTGCAAATTCACTTGGATATCCTATGATATAAATAGGTTTAGTTGGTGTGATTACTTTGAGGTCTATACGATAGTAAGTTAAAGAGGCTTGAATGATATTGATAGCACTTTGGATGTATTGAGCTAATTCAAAACTTTTTTTGGTACGATTTGGCTCAAAAAAGTGGCGAAAATCATCTATGGTGTATGACATATATTTGATAAGTTCATTTCCACTTTTCATCTTTTTTTTTAAATACTCTGGACTGAGTTCATTAAATTCATAAGCAGCATCAAGATTCATAAAGATTCCTCCTAATTGTGCTAATGGTTGTCTCCATTGATGTGCAATATGCCCTATCATCTCTCCCATGGTCGCCAATTTTGACTGTTGCATCAAAAGATATTCATTTTCGAGGCGTTTTTCAATCTGTTTATCAATTTCCAGTTGCAATTTCTTTTTGGTTGCAACATGTTCTGTAACATCTTTGAAGATGAGTTTTATATATCTGTTATTGAGATTTTTTGAGAGCGTCCCTGATATCTCAAAATTTTGCTTATTGATGTGTACACGTTTATTTACGATAGTGGATGAGGTTTGAAAATGGGTATAGATCTCTTGCCAATTTTGAGATGAAAAAACTGTTGTAAGCTCTTTGTCTATTAAATTTTCTCCAAAAAGTTCTTTAGCTTTTTTATTCATCCAGTGAATAATCTGCTGATCATCACTGACAAAGATCTCTATAATAGCTTCAGGTAAAAAATCCATGATCTCTTGAGCATGTTTGATTTTGATCTGTAGGATTCTGCTATAATTTCCTTTTATATGTTTGAGAATATCACGGTTGGTTAAAATTGTCACAAGTTTTTTCTCAGCGTCAGTGACTAAAATTCTTCTAATTTTTTCTTTTTTCATTAACTCTATAACATCAGTTACTAAACGTTCTTTATCGACACTAATAACTGGTTTAGACATATGATTTTTAATTTTTTCATACATATTCACTTCCAGATATGTTAACTTTAAAATATCTTTTTCTGTTAAGATACCTGTAAAAGTTTTTTTCCCCATAATGATTAGAGATCCTATCTGATGACTTTGTATAAGACTTAATGCCTCATAGAGTGAAGCATCTTCAGTGATTGTAATGATCTCTTGATGTGGTTTGATGATATGTGAGATTTTAAGATCAACCTTATAAACATCCTCTTCAAGATAGTCAAAGAGATCCTCTTGACGTACTATTCCTGTAAATTGATTTTCGTTATTGACTAAAACAACCCGTCTAATATTGTGTTCACTAAGAAAATTAAAAGCAAACTCAATAGGTCTATTTTCATTAGCAGTAATGACAGATGTTGTAGCAAAATCATACGCTTTTGCCTCTAAGTCAATTTGCTCTCCTAAAATACTGACAATATCACTTTCGGTTAAAATAGCAATTGGTATTTTACCTTTGAGTAGTACTACAGAGCCATCTGAATTTTGGCGCATCTGGTAGATCGCCTCTTTGATTGTACAGCAGTAATCTATTGAGAAGTGTAGGTGATTTGCAATATTCTTCAGAGTAATCATAAGAGTTGCTTTCTTTGAAATTTATATCCTATTCCAGAAATATTTGTAAAAAGATCAATGTTGATCTTTTTACGAATATTTCTGATCTGACTTCGAATTGCATCACGAGTCATGACTTCATCACCCCAAATGCAGTATTCTAACATTTCATAGCGTACTACTTCATTTTCGTGTGTGATGAAAAACTCTAAAAGCTCTGCTTCTTTTTTACGAAGTATTATGGTCTCATTTTTATGAATAATTGCAGTTGATTTTTTACTGTATATGTATCCTCCACCCAAATCTATACTATCTCCAGATTGTAGCTCATCTAAACATTTCTCAAAAGCAGAAAAAAGTTCTTCACTGGTAACAGGTTTCACCAAATATCGTGTAAGTTGAAGTTCAACTGCCTTTATCATAAACTCTTTGTTGGTATATGCTGTAGAGATTACAATACAGGTTTTTATATCTTGCTTGCGAATTAAAGTTGCTAAATCAATTCCACTCATACCAGGAAGGTCAATATCAAGTAATAAGATATCAGGTTTGTATTTGTAATAGAGCTCTAATCCTTCTTCACTATTGTCACATTCATATATTTTTTTACAATAACGACTTAAAAACTCTGTAATAGAACCTCTTATCATGGCGTCATCTTCAACATATAATATAGTATAAGATTCCATCTTTTGAGCAAATGCTTTATGATTCATAAGAAATTTTAGCATAATGAGACCTTGCTTATTATTATAAAGCTATAAAAAATAATCTTGAAAAGTATTTCAGCATCTCCACATTTTTAAGAAGTTAGAATATCTAAAATAAAAATTATAAGGTTTGTAAAATATGGCAACAGGTTTTTTTGCAGTATTTGATGATATTGCAGTACTTTTAGATGATGTGGCTGCGATGAGTAAAATCGCAACTAAAAAAACAGCAGGAATTTTAGGAGATGATCTTGCGGTGAATGCGCAAAAAGCTTCAGGGTTTGCAGCTTCTAGGGAACTTCCAGTGTTATGGGCTATTACCAAAGGCTCTTTTATTAATAAATTGATTATTTTACCTTTTGTATTTTTATTAAGCGCATTTGTCCCATGGATTATTGTACCGATTCTTATGATTGGTGGAGTTTATTTGGCATTTGAAGGTGTTGAAAAAATTTACAGTTATTTTGTACCTCATGAGAGTGAAGATAAAGATGCATTGCCAGAGTCACCTACAAAAGAAGATATCTTAAAACATGAAGAGAAAAAGATTAAATCTGCGATTGTCACAGATTTTATTTTATCGCTTGAAATCATTATCATTGCGCTTGGAACAGTTGCTGATAAGTCTATGGTTATTCAAATTGCAGTTGTAACACTAATCGCTATTTTAGCAACAATTGGTGTTTATGGTATTGTTGCACTAATCGTGAGAATGGATGACTTTGGATATAAGCTTATTCAGATAGATGATGGAAATGGTGGTTTTACAAAAAATATAGGACAATTTTTAGTTGATGCACTTCCAAAAGTGATCAGAGGTCTTACAATTATAGGAACCATTGCGATGCTTTTAGTAGCAGGTGGGATTTATGTTCATAATATTCACCAAATTCATGATTTTTTACATTTTCTTCCTTCTATCTTAGGAGAGTTACTTGTTGGTTTTATCGTTGGTGTTTTGGCATTAGTACCTTTTGAGTTATTTATGAAGTTTAGAGGGAAAGGTTCAGTAGTTTAAAATATAAGTACCCATCAGTTTTATTATAGACTGATGGGTAATGTTTTTAAGAGTTAGTAATTGCTTTTTCTACCTTTATCCCATATTCTATATCTGCTTTTATAAAATATGATATTTGTAATTCTTGAATCTCTTTGCTCGCATTTTTTAAAGTTCCAGCAATATTTTCTACTAAATCACGACGTTCACTTTCATTTAAAAGACGATATAAGTTTCCTGCTTGTACAAAATCACTGTTTTCCTTACTATCATAATCATAACGGTCTGCATCACCATCTATTTTTAATGGTGGTTCGGCCATTTCTGGTGACTCTGTTGGCACATTGTAATGACTTGGCTCATAGTTTAAGCTATCCCCACCATTATCATCAAAACGCATTGCACCATTTCTAAAGCCATTGTTCACTTCAACATCTGGTCTATTGATAGGCAAAAAGTTATAGTTTATACCTAGTCTATAACGTTGTGTATCTGGGTACGAGAACAATCTACCTTGAAGCATCTTATCAGGAG
>JADGDK010000117.1 GCA_016744895.1 Campylobacterales bacterium
ATATAACTACGTATATAAATTATTTGATTGATGGTGAGGATATATATGTAGATGGTTATTTTGATTTTTTGGGAGAATGGTCTAAGAATCATATAAATATAGAAGGAGATAAAATATGAAAAAATTAACACTATTAAAGATATCAGCGTCTATTGTAGTAGGCTTTGCTTTGATATATCCCCTAATATCAGGGGAAACAACAGGAGTTATGGCAGAAGTTGAAACATTGGGTCTTTTTTGGTCATTTGTCGTGATGATTTTATTTTTTATTGCTGTAGCTTTTTATGCAAAATCTTTACAAACAACATTACAGTTAGTAGATAATGAGGCTAGAAAAGCAGACCCGAAATCAGTCTGGTTTATGTTACTTATCCCTTACAATTTTATTGAAGATTTTTTTATCATTCATCATGTGACCGAGTCTTTAAAAGCACAAGCTTTGATAGACAGTCGCCTCGACACTCTAAAGAGTTTTGGTGCTATTTCTGGCTTTGGTTGGTGTGGAGCACAAATCATCTCACTTATCCCAAATGAGTTCGGAGCAGTTGCTAGTCTTATTGCTTTCGTTCTTTGGCTTGGGCATTGGATTTTCATTGCTCAAACAAATAAACTATTAGCAACGATTTCAGCATAACAATGTTAAGACAACAAAACAGATACAGATTTTTTTACTTAACCGTTATATTTACTTATAGCACGAAGGAAAATTATGTATTTAATTAAAGCAAAATCAGATAATGAGGTTTGTACTGTCGCAGAGGATATAGGTGATATTGAAAATTTTGAGTACCTAGACTTGTGCGAGGTTAACACTCTAGAGCTAACAGAGCTGAATCCTGACTCAAACATATGGAATATTGGTGAGCCATTAGCATATAGCGAAGAAACGGGTGTTGTTTTACTTTCTTTTGCCAAGGAATCATTGAATTGGTTTAGTCAAAACTCTGAGGCACTTCTTAACTATGGAGTATCTAAAGAGAAAGTGATAGAATTTTGTAGTTCTTGCAGTGATAATTTATATTGCTTAGATACCTTTTAAAAAGATATCCCAAATAGGAGAAGGAAAACCATATGGCTCAAGTGAAAATATATGGATTGAGAAATAACTTAGATCATATACAAAGTAAGTTATCAACAACTATTCATAACTGTATTGTTCAAACATTATCATTTCCAAAAGAGAAAAAATATCATAGATTTATAAAATTTGATGAAAATGATATGATTTTTCCTGATGAAAAGAGTTACCAATATATTATCATTGAGATTAACATGATAGAAGGTAGAACAACAGAAACAAAGAAAAATCTTATCAAGTCGTTATTTGAAAATATTGAAAAAGATTTACATATTTCTTCTGATGATATTGAGATATGTATCTTTGAAAGTCCAGCTTCAAATTGGGGATTTAGAGGTATGACGGGGGATGAAATCGAACTTACTTATGAAGTCAAAGTATAACAAATAGATTTTTGAACATAGTCGCTTTTAAATTCAGAAAAATATAACTATCAAACAGCTGATAAATGGGATCCAACTACGTATATAAATTATTTGATAGATGGCTATTTTAATCTTTTAGGACAATGATCTAAGGCGCATATAAAATAATCTTGAATGCTCATTTCTCCCTCATTTTTTTTTGTAATAATTTTTTAAGCAATTAAAAAAGGAGAAAAGATGAAAAGAAAGACTAGTTTGATTTTTATAACTTTAAGTAGTACGGTTTTTGCAGGAGAAAACTTTATAGAGTTAGGTGCAGAATATATAAGCGCAAAGGATAATATCACATATATTAAAGACAAAAAGCGTATCAATCTTGAGCGTTCCCCTACTAAGCAAAATATAGTGGTGCCTGTGGTTACTTTGCAATATAATGGTTTTTTTATTGGTGCCGGAAATAATAGTGAGGGCATAGGGTATCGTCATGATTTCGACAACTTTTCAGTAGAAGCAGCCATCAACAGTTATGAGGTTTTTCAAGATCCTTATCTCACTACTGAAAGTGTGGAGTTAGTAGAAATGGGAGTAGTTGTGTATAAGTCTATGTATGAGATGTTTGACATGTCTCTAGGATATAAAAATATTCAAGTTGATGATAAGGCTTCTGTAGTAGATACACAACAGAGTGCTAATCAGTTAGATTTCAATGCAGAAGTTATTCTTTTACCACTAAGTCAAAATGCTTATGGAGGATTGGGGTATCACTTTACTTATCATGATGCTAAAGGGAAAAGCAACAGTTATCTAAAAAATGCTGTCTCCATTTTTACTATTTTTGAACTTGAAAAAGATTATGAATTATCCTCTCAGGTGATGTATGCTGACTACAAGTTTGACAAAAAGAATAGTCATTTTTCAGAGTTAAGAGATGAAAATTCGTTAACCATTCTTACAAATTTAAAAGTTGACAATATATTTGATTCAAAAGATTTTTTCTTACAAATAAATCTTTTTTACACTGGGGTTGAATCAAATATCAACTTCTTTGAGAAAGAGTATACCGGTGGAGGTTTTTCCATAGGATATAAGTTTTAAATCTCAAAATATCCTCATTTTTTTCTCATTTTCTTTGGTTAATATTTAAAGAGATAAGTAGAAAGGAATTTAATATGAAAATATTAATAGTAGTAATGTTACTGGTAAATATAGCCTTTTCAAAGAGTATCATATATGATTTAAAAGCTGATGGAAAACAGATTGGAACATTAAGTGTAAAGACAGAAAATCTTGAAAATAAGCGATATAACTATAGAAGCGATTTAAAGTTTTCTGGAACTTATATGTTTTTTAAATATACCTATGCGTATCGAGAAAATGCTTTTTTTGATAAAAATGGGCTTGAGAAGTATACAGTTGAAGAATTTTCTGATGATAATCAACAAATGATGAGTGGAAAAAGGGTGGGTAGTGAACTTGTTTTTGGCAATGGTAAGAGGATTAAATTCAGTCAGATTGACATGACACCATTTGATATTAATCTCTCTTCCAAATATGACGATAGCAATATCAAAAACTTTACGCTTAAAACTTTTGATGGACTTACAGGTGATTTGGTAGATGAGTTTTATCAAGTATTAGATAGTGAAAAAGTCAACGGCCAGACTCGCTATGTTTTAGAAAAGAGAAACAGTAAAAATGATGAAGTTGAAAAGCTTACCATCACCAAAGGTGGAGAACTTCTAGGTGTAGTAGGTGAAGAGTTTAAAATGACACTTCGTACTAAAGGAAAGCAATGAAATCAATCATAAAGTTCTTTCTTACCAAGCCAAATTTAAACTATACGCTGTTTGCATTTTTGTTCATACTTGGGATGCTGAGTTATGTAACCATTCCAAAAGATATATATCCAGCCATAAAAATCAATAAAGTAATAGTCTCAGGTGACTATGTAGGATCTAGTGTTGATACTTTAAATAAGATGGTTGTTACCAAACTTGAGAAGAGTCTTAGAACACTTAATGGCGTCAAAAAAATAGAGTCCTATGTTGTAAGTGGTGGCTTTGCTGTTATTTTGACGCTTGAAGACAATGCAAATAAAATAAATATACTCGATAAAACCAAAGATATTATATCAAATAATAGGGTAGATTTACCAAGTGATATGGATGAGCCTACAGCTTCATTGCTTGATATAACATTTCCTTTGATTGATGTCACAATCTCTTCTTCAAAGTACTCTAAAGATGATCTTGTCACAATCTCGGAAAAGTTAAGAAATAGACTCTCTACGATTGAAAATATCTCCCAAGTATCCCTCTATGAAAATACAGATAAAATTTTTGAGATCACATTTGATAATCAAAAGATAGATATGTATGGGCTAAATAAACAGTTGGTTTTTTCAGCTATAAGAAATATTTCGTATATTTATCCTTTAGGTGCTATAGAAGATAGCAAAGAACAGTTTTTACTCAGTACAAAGAGTGCTGGATTAAAAGAGAGTGATTTTTTAAACTCTTTACTAAAAATCGGCGATAAGAACATCTATCTAAGTGATATTGCTACGGTGAAGAAAAAGTACAATGATACAGATATTATTTCAAAGTTTAATGGTCATCACAATATCCAACTAAGTGTCTCAAAAAACGAACAAGCAAATTCTATAGAGCTTTCAAAGCTCGTAAAACAAGAAGTTAAAAGATTTGATGCGATGCATTCTGATGTTGAGATAAATACTTTTATGGATATGTCAGAAGCTATTAAAAGCCGTCTTAACACCGTCGTTTCAAGTATCTTGTTTGGCTTGATACTTATCGCAGTATCTATGAGTATATTGATCAATAAAAGGGTGGCTTTTGTTGTTGTTCTTGGGATTCCTACGACTATTTTGATAGGTGTCGTGTTTTTAGACATAGCAGGACATAGTATCAACATGATGACACTTATCGGGACACTTTTGATACTGGGGGTTTTAGTTGATGATGCTGTCATCATCGCTGAGAACATTCAAAGACATATACAGATGGGAGAAGAAAAACTAGATGCGACTATAGAAGGAACCAAAGAGGTGATGGTGCCCGTTTTTGTTTCATCAATCACTACAATCTTCGCATTTATCCCTATGTTTGTACTTACGGGAGAGATAGGTGAATTTATCAAGATGATTCCTGTTGCCATCGTCGTGCTTATATTGGCATCTATACTTGAGAGTTTTGTCTTTTTACCGATGCACTCTTTACATATCTTGGATAGTAAAGATAAAGAGTTAGACTGGAGTAGGTTTAATGACTGGTACAAAAGAGTGTTAGGACATTTTATCCGCTATCGTAAAACATTTTTATTTTTATTCGTTGTAGTGATTCCTCTGCTGGGTATCATGATACTCTCGCAGATGAAGTATCAACTTTTTCCTGACTATGATAGCAATAGCTTCACGATAAAAGGAAAATTTTCAGTCAATCATAAAGTTGAAGATGTTTATAAAAAGACAGAGATGATAGAGCAAAAACTTCTTGAGCTAAAAGAAGAGTACTCCATCAAGTCGCTCTCTTACCTCACTGGTCTTAGAGTTGACAACCAAGAACAACTAGAGATAAAACCTTCTGTATTTCAATTTGATATAGAGTTGCACGATAGAATCCCAGTTAATTTTGTGGAGGAGTTTATAAATCCTTTTCTTTCTATAGAGGCAAGTGATGGAAAAAAGATAAGAACAAGGGATATAGATACAACTATTTTAGAGTTGAAAACGATATTGAAACCATTGAAAGATGAAGGTTTAGAGGACTTCTCTATCAAAAAAGAGGGTTCAGGTATCGTGAGTAATGATATAGAGATATTGCTCTCATGTGATGACACAAACAAGCTTGTTTTAGGGATAGATAGACTTAAAAAAGAATTAAACGCTATGGATGGTCTACTCTTTGTTGATGATAATGCGAAGTACGGCACACGAGAGTTAAAAGTAGCGTTAAATGCATATGGAAAACAGCTTGGATTTACACAGTTAGATTTAGGTGTGGTACTTTCATCTTCCTACTTGGAAGGGATGCAAAGCAAGGTTTTATCAGATGACGGAATCATCGAAATAAAAACAAAAGATTTAAGAAAAGATAATATACAAACACTTAAAAATTATGAGTTAGAAACACCTGATGGTCTCTCTCGAGTGATACTTTCAGATATTTGTCATTTTTCTTATCATAAAAGTTTTGAAACACTCTATAAACATAATGGAAGCGATGTAAAAGTTGTTTTTGCAAATGTTAATCATAAGATTATCACACCTTCAGAAGTTTTAGCAACCATAGAACCCACACTTCAAGATTTAAAAGATGAAGGTGTGTCTATATCTTTAAAGGGAGAAGAGGAACAAAATGAACAAATGATGGAAGAGATGAGCTATGCTTTTTTAATCGCGTTATTTTTGATTTTTATTACATTGCTTGTGATGTTTGACTCATATGCCCAGACTTTCATGTTGCTTTCTATTATTCCATTTTCTGTTTTTGGGGCTATTTTTGGGCATCTGATATTGGATATGAATTTTACACTTACCTCAGTTATCGGTATCTTAGGTCTTGCTGGAGTGGTTATAAATGATGGTGTCATCATGCTTGATTTTATCAGACATGCTAAGAGTATGGAAGAGTTGACGCAAAGAGCAAAACTGAGGCTAAGACCTATCATGATAACTTCTGTGACAACATTTTTAGGGCTCTCTACGCTTATATTTTTTGCTTCGGGTCAAGCCAAAATATTGCAACCCGTAGCGGTATCGCTAGGGTTTGGCTTGCTTTGGGGAACGGTTTTAACTCTTGTGTACCTACCAACGATGTTTGCCGTAATAAATAGAAAAAAATTGGAAAGGAAATAATTATGAAAAAAATAAAAGTACTATTGATAGGAGTTGTGATGATGGGGTTTTTAAGTGGATGTGTAGAAAAAGTTGAGAAGTTCTTTATCTCTTTGGAAGAGAGACCACAAGAACCAAAAGAGAGAAATTATATGGTTAAACAAGTTAATTTTCAAGGGGGAGACAAAAATGTAATACTTGCCGGAGAACTAACATATCCAAAAGGTAAAGGTCCTTTTCCCTCGCTTGTTCTTGTTACTGGATATGGAGAGCAATATAAACCTTTTGATAGAGACTACGATTTAGGTGAATTAGTAGGACATAAAACATATTTAGTACTTTCAGACTTATTGACTAAACGTGGTTATGCAGTATTGAGGTACGACAATAGAGGTATAAGAGAAAGTACTGGTGATTGGAGTGAAGCAACAGACACAATATTTGCTTCAGATGCAGCATCAGCAATGAAATGGTTAAAGAATGATTCAGGTATTAATATCTCAAAATCAGGATACATTGGTCACTCACAAGGAGGTATTAAAGCTCCAATGGCAGGGAAAATAGAAGCAGTTGATTTTATGATTTTACTGGCTGGAGGAGTTGAGAGTACTGCTGAAATCATATTGTCACAGTCACTTCAGCGTGCTAAAGACTTAAAAATATCTCAAACAGATCAGAAGGTGATGGTCACACAACTAGAATCAATTATTTCAATTATCAGAAAATCAAAAGATAGACACCAAGCAAGAAAAGAGATAAAACAATATTTACTAAAACAAGGAACTTCTGAACAAGAAGCAGAGATAGTTGCACAAGAGTACTCTAAACCAGTTGATTTTGAAAGTTTAGATCGTGATTGGGAAAGTATTATCAAGAGTTTCAAGATTCCTATCTTGTCATTATATGGAGGAAAAGACAAGTTGGTTGTGGCAGAAAAGAACATAGAAAGAAATAAAGCAGTCTTAACAAATCCAAAATCTAAACTAAAACTATTTCCAAATATGAATCATATGTTTCAACCCGCAAAGAGAGGTGGAGTAGATGAGTACTGGGAGATAGAAACCACATTTGATGAAAGTGTTGTAGATTATATTGATGCTTGGATAAAAGAGACAGTATTATGAAAAAAATTATTTTAGTTTTATTGTGGGCAACTATGGTGCAGGCAAATGTATACATGACACAAATACAACCTTATGAAAAGATAGAAGTGGTATCTGAAACAAGTGGCTTGATTATCAATGTAAATCGCTCATTAGAGTTTGATTATGTAAGTGGTAGTAAAAAGATTGTTGAAGTTGAAAAAAAACAAGAAGAGATAGAACTGTCTGGATTAAAGCAGAGTTTGCATCTCGTACAAAAGATTTATAAACTTAAAAAATCAAATTTTCAAAGCAAAAATAGAGTGAAACAGATAAGTCGATATGAAAAAAACCTTGAAGAGAGTTCTGTATATGAGATACAAAATACTATTTCAGAGTTTCAAAAAAATATAAAACTTTTAGAATATCAGAAAGATAAGAAGTCTTTTTTTTTTTTTTTTAAAA
>JADGDK010000118.1 GCA_016744895.1 Campylobacterales bacterium
AGTTTTAATGTCCTTGTTGCTTTATAAGCTATCTCACCACTATCTAAAGTACATACAACAGGATCACCTGCAGTACATGTCCAACCTGGTGTGGAAGCATCTACACCGATATACGTTAAGTGGTTTGGAGTAGGTATGGGATCTGAAACCTGTACACTAGTTGTTGACTCTGTTCCCTCATTTTTAACATTGATCGTATAGATAATCTCAGTACCTGAGTTCATCGAAGTAGCACTCGTTTTTGTAATAGAGATCTGTTTTGCTGGAGCTGAAGGGGTAAAAGAATTTTCTATTTGAAAAAACCCCTTTGCTAATTCAGCACTGCTATCATCAATTGCAACTTCGTTATGTACTCTTAAATAGTAAATTCCAGCTGTGAGTACTTTATCAAATTTAAAATATCTAGGATTACTATTTATCTCTATATCACTATTGTCTAAATTTGAACAGTCTGAATATAACAATTGACCATGTGTATTTACTGTATCAATTGCATTATCAGCATTTTCTGTATCAATTGCCGTATTGACAATTAATCGACCATCAACCGAGAGTACAATTTTATAATAATAAGCTTCACCACCACTATACCCAATGATATAAGGTTTGTCTATCTCTTGATCTTTGAGTGGAATATTTAATTTAATATTCTCAGTAGGTGAAGTACAACTATCTTCAGAATACAAATTTGATACTGCTAAAAAAGAAAATAGTACCAATATACTTATCTGTCTTAAAAATTGTGTCAAAACTTATCCTTAAATAGAGTTATCTAATTGATAAATATCGACAAAACGAAGAGAAAATGAATAGTTTTAATTTATAATTTTTTTATTTTGTCTGTTTTAGAAGTAAATTGGGTGGAATCGGAACAAGATTGATAATTGGAGATCCATTAGTGGCAACTCTTCTATAGGTTTTAAAATAACCACTAAGTTTTCCACTCACTTGATCAAACTCAAAATTACGTCTGCCATCATCAGGGAGTCTTATCATATATTGAATTAATTGATCTTGGTTTTCTCCATCACTAGCAGTAAAGATAATTCTATTATCTTTATCCATACCTTTCAATATATCTTGTATCATATCAGATGAAAGGACAACTGAAAGCTTTACAAATTTACCCTTATTTTCATATAAAAAACTTTGAAATCCTTCACTATCAGTAGTTAGCGAAGCTTCGTATCCTTTAATACTATCATCTGTATATTGTTTACTATAAAAAAAATAGAGGATCCCAAATATTGTAAGTAGTAGCAAAAATACAGCTGTTAAAATCTTTTGAGTCATGATATCAAATCCTTTGACTCAATATCGGATAATTTAGTATTTTTTTAACTACTCATTTCTAAGTGTAGAAAGCACATCAATTTCAGTTGCTTTTTTAGAAGGATAAAATGAAGATACAAGTACGATGATAATTGCACCAACAAGAATTGAAACAAAATCACCCGTAGAAAGATCTAAAGGAAGTTTACTCGTACCATATACATCTTCAGGAAGCGTAATAATATCAAAACGACCTAAAAGAAGAATCCCTAAAAGCCCTAAAAAAGTACCAAATAAAATCCCAGCACCTCCTATAACCGAACCAAGCAGAAAAAATGCTTTTTTAATTTCATCTTTAGTAGCACCCAAAGAGAGTAGCAGAGCAATTTCTCTACGTCGATTCATAACAGTCATCAAAAGAGATGAAATTATATTGAGTGAAGCCACTAAAATAATCAACATCAACACGATAAAAAGTGCTTTTTTCTCCATTTCCATAGCTGAAAAAAGATTGCCATTTTGCTGCCACCAACCCACTGCTACTAAATTTTCAGGAAGAAATTTCCGAATATTTTTTATCTCTTCTACTGGATTTTCAGAATGAACATGAATACCATCATAACTATGGTCTTTTATCTTCAAAACTTTTGAGAGTGCCTCAATTGTCGTGTAGATATAAGCTTGATCATAGGCTTGCATACCAGATTTGAAACTCCCTCTATAAGTAAATCGTTTCATAGTAGGAATGAGTGAAAAACCGCCTGGTTGAGACTGTGTAAAAACAAGTGTCGTTTTTGAACCTTCTAAAAGGGAAAAACCATCACTAATTCCCTGCCCTGTGATGATTTCAAATTTCGAAATATTTTTATCTTTTACTGCTTCTTTAATAATACTATTGATCTTTATCTCATCTTCAAAATTGACACCAAAAAGTGCAGCACCCTCCATGGTTTGCCCCTGTTTGACGATGACTTGAGAACTGATATAAGGGCTAAAATTTAAATCTGGAAATTTCTCTTTAAGTGCTTGCAAACCATATACATCAATCCCTTTATCTACTCTTGGCAAAATAGTGATAGGATAACTCATGGTTGAAATTTTACTCTTAAATTCTTTACTCGTTCCATTCATGATAGCCATAGCAATAATAAGTACCATTAAACCAATAGAAACACCTAAAAAAGCTAAAAGTGCACTGATAGTGATAAAAGGCTGGCTCTTGTCAAATCGCAAATACTTTTTGACAAGATAAGGGACAAGGCTTAGTGATTTCACTTCGCTAAAAGTCCTTTTTTAGGGCCACTAGTTCCACAGCAATTTTTATATTTTTTTCCACTTCCACATGGACATGGCTCATTTCTAGCGATCTTTTTTTCCATAGGTTTCGTTTCAGGCTGTATATCTTCACCATGAGAAAGTTTAACATTTTCAGTAGAGGCTTCCATCTCCTCCATCATCTTAGCCATGGCATCTTCTCGCTCTTTCTCTTGCGCTTCATCTCTTAGTTGTATAAGTTGCAATGTTTTTGTACTCTCGTGTTTGATACGTGAGATCAAGTCCATAAACATCTCATAACTCTCTTTTTTATACTCAGTTAATGGATCTTTTTGGTTATAACCACGAAGGCCAATACCTGTTTTTAAAATGTCCATCTGATAAAGATGTTCTCTCCAGCTATTGTCAACCACTTGCAGATATACAATTTTCTCAATCTCATCTCTCTGTTTTGCATCAGTTACAGACATTTTTTTCTCATACATGTCTGTCAATGCCATATTTAGCTTATCACCTAAAGCCTCAGCTTCAAGTGCTTTAAAATCATCCTCTTTAAACTCAATAAGTACCTCTTCACGAAGTAGTGCTACAAGTTTCTCAATGTTATATTCATCTTCTGGGATACCTTCATAAATCTCACTACGACCCAAGATATCTGCAACATAATCTCTACGATTGTCTTTTACTTTTTCACTGATATCAAACTCTGGATCTAACAATTCATTTCTATATCGATAAATTACTTTTCTCTGCTCATTAGCGATATCATCATATTCTAAAATATGTTTTCTTGACTCATAGTGAAGATTTTCTACTTTTTTCTGTGCATTTTCAACCGCTCGTGTGACCATACCTGACTCAATATGTTCACCCTCTTCAATTCCTAAACGCTCCATGATAGACTTAATTTTATCACTTCCAAAAATTCTTAAAAGATTATCTTCAAGACTTAAATAAAATTGACTCGCTCCAGGATCACCTTGACGGCCAGAACGACCACGAAGTTGATTATCAATCCGTCTTGATTCATGACGTTCAGTTCCGATGATATATAAACCACCAAGTGCTTTAATCTCATCTGAGATTTTAATATCTACACCACGTCCAGCCATGTTTGTTGCAACGGTAACGGCACCTTTTTTACCGGCATCTAAAATGATTTTTGCTTCACTCTCATGATGTTTCGCATTTAAAACGGTATGAGGCATTTTCTGTTTTTTCATAAGTTCGTGTAAAAGTTCACTTTTTTCGATAGAAGCAGTACCCACAAGTACAGGCTGTCCTTTTTTATGAAGCTCTTTTATTTTTAAAATTACTGCATTAAACTTTTCTCGTTCACTTTTATAAATAAGGTCATTAAGATCTTTTCTTGCTACGGGAACGTTTGTTGGAATTGAAAGTACTTCTAGTTTATAAATTTGTTCAAACTCTGTTGCTTCTGTTTGTGCAGTTCCTGTCATACCTGCTAATTTATCGTACATTCTAAAATAATTTTGGAAAGTGATATCTGCTAAAGTTTGTGACTCTTCTTGAATTTCAACTTTCTCTTTTGCTTCTAATGCTTGATGCAGTCCTTCACTAAAACGTCTTCCTTCACTAAGCCGTCCTGTAAACTCATCAACAATCACAACTTCACCATCGTTTACAACATAATCAACATCTTTTTCAAAAATATTATTTGCTTTGAGTGCTTGGTCTATATGATGACTTAATGAAGCATTTTCAAGATTATAAAGGTTCTCTACTTCAAATGCTTTTTCAACTTTTTCAACACCACTCTCTGTCATCGTCACTGTTTTATTTTTCTCATCAACTACAAAATCACCACTGGTTTGTATGACTTCACCTTTTTCATCTTTCTCAGTTGCACGAATCAAAGTTTTTGCGATGCCATCTGCTTTGTCGTAATTATCAAGAGTTCTATTTGTAGGTCCAGAGATGATAAGTGGTGTTCTCGCTTCATCAATCAAAATTGAATCTACCTCATCTACGATAACATAATTGTGCGCACGCTGCGCTTTTTCTGCTATAGCATACTTCATGTTATCTCTAAGATAATCAAAACCAAACTCATTGTTTGTACCATATGTAATATCTGCATCATACTGAGCTTTTCGTTCTAAATCATCATGGATATCATTTGTAATCACACCAATGCTAAAACCTAAAAATTCATAAATTCTACCTGTATCTTTAGCATCTCTGTTTGCAAGATAATCATTTACAGTCACAAGATGCACACCACGACCAGTCATAGCATTTAAAACTATTGCAAGTGTTGCAACAAGTGTTTTTCCCTCACCTGTCTTCATCTCTGCAATTTTTCCATCATGAAGTACTAAACCACCTACCATTTGTACGTCATAATGTCTAAGACCTGTAGTTCGCTTACTTACTTCTCTGGTAATTGCAAAAGAGTCAACTAAGACTTCACCTAACCCTTTTTCTTCATTTTGTACTTGAGTTTTTATCACATTAAATGCTTCTTTGAGCTGATCATCACTCATCTTTTCATATTGTGGCTCAAGTTCATTTATAATTTTTACAATTTTAAGATACTTTTTTACAATTTTATCATTTTTAGTACCAAATATTTTATTTACGACGGAGGCTATCATCAACCTGATCCTTATTGTGTAGTTTGTTTACTTATTTTAACAAAATATTAATTTTAATCTGCTAAAGTATATTGAACATAAGCAATTATGATTCCAATAGACTTCATAGAAACAAGAAGTTTACTATTGATAAAAAGGATATTTTTGAAGAAAATTTTACTATCGACTATATTTTTGTCATGTACACTATTAAGTGCCAATATCACACAACTGACATCATTAGAGTCAAATTTCAAGCAAAGCATTATAAATGATCAAAATTCCCGTATTACATACAGTGGAAAGATGTATGCTTCAAAACAAAATAATCAAGCTCTTTGGATCTATACAAGTCCTATAGAGAAAAAAATCTATTATAAAGATGGCAGTATCGTCATCATTGAACCAGAGTTAGAGCAAGCTATATTTGCAAAACTCTCTAAAGTACCAAATGTATTAAATCTCTTAAATAGTGCAAAACAGATCTCTGAAAATAGATATGAGACCACTTTTAATAATGTAAAATATACAATTGAAGTAGCTGGAGATAAAATTAAAAATATTGTCTATACTGATGAGATTCAAAACAGAGTTAATATAGAGTTTAATACTCAAAAGACAAATGAAAAGATAGATAATAGTATGTTTGTTTATACAATCCCTGAAGATTATGATATTTTAGAACAATAGAAAGATAAAGGGGTAAGTCCCCTTTTTGTTACTTATCCACGTCTCCAAGTTCGTACTGGACCTACATCAACATGAATAAAGTTTGATTTAGGGTAGTAACCAACACCACCTTGTCCAAGTCCTACTGCAACATCTTTAAGTTTTCTTAGACTTACACCTGGTACATAGATATCAACAGCTTGACCTTTGATATGATAACTCTCTTTAGCAACACCTCTCATAGATCTTCGAAGTTTTGCATTTGTCTTTTCGCTTCTGTAACCAGAGATAACGCTAAATTGTTTATCAAGCCCTACGTGAAGATTGATATCATATAAAAGATTAATAAGACTGACATCTACTCTTGTAATCTCTTTTGCTCTATAATCTATAAAAGCTTTATTTACTTCAAAAAGACCTCTAAGTTTATAACAGTTTTTCTCATAAAATTCAGCTTTATAAGTTTTATTTTCATGGATATTATGTAGTTTGAGTGTTTTAATATTTGACTTATCAGCAAACAACTCTTGCTGAGTAATGATTGCACCGCCAGCTAAAGCTGCTGACTTTTTTAAAAAACCTCTTCTTGAAACTTGGACAGTTTTAGCTACGCTTATTATGTCATTCTTCAAAAAATACTCCCTTGGAATGTAATTATTTTAAAAATTCAACTGGAATACTAGCCTAAAAAAGTAAACAAATCAAGTAAAAAGATAAATTAATTATTTTTTTCAAGGAATTATTTGGCTGTTTTCTATTTCTGAAGTAATTTATGATGTATTTTATCATAGCCATATACATCTTTACTAAAGTTCACACCTTTCTCATCGACAAACGCGGTATAGTATCGGATATACACTGGTATTTTTTCATTTAAAATCATAGATTGATTTTCGCCAGTATCTAGCTTTGACTTAATAATATCGTAAGGACTATCTAAATAACTATCTGATACAAATTCCAAAAGTTTTTGAGGGTTATGAAGCCTGATACAGCCATGACTAAAGGCACGAACAGATTTTTTAAACAATCTTTTGGTAGGTGTATCATGCATATAAACCGCATGATTGTTGGGGAACATAAATTTTACATTTCCAAGTGGATTTCTTGCTCCCGGCTCTTGTACTATATTGAATGGAATTCTGCTCTCTTGATCATACTGCATCCAATCTACATCAAAAGCATCCACCTCTTTACGGCGTTTCATATTCCAACTATCATACATCTTATAATTTCTATCTTCCAAATAATAAGGATCTTCTTGAATACGTTCCAACATCTCCTTAACTACAATAGAATGTGGCACACTCCATCTAGGATTTAAGACAACATAAGACATTGTAGATTGAAAAATTGGTGTAGGGTTTTTTGTCTTACCAACTATAACCCGAGCATCTAACAATTGTTTATCATAATCTATAAAACGCATAATAAACTCTGGAATATTTACAATAATATATCGATAATCAAAACTATCACTTTCCCAACGAGCACGTTCAAGATTCAGCTTGATACGCTCTAGTCGTTTTTCTATTGGGATATTTAATGCTTTTGTTGTAGTGGAGTTTAAAGTACCTGAAGGCCATATACCTACTCTATTTTGAAATCTTTTAAGTCCTTCTTTAACCGTTTGATCAAATTTATTGTTATTCTCATCTGCAAAATCAAGATCTCCACTCTGTCCTAAGCGCACACGAAGCTCTACAACAACTTTTGAAACAGAGCCTATTTTTAAATTTTTACTCTTGGAGACTTTTTGAAAACCACCGTTTTGCTTAATTATTTTATATCGATTGTACGCATCTTTTAATTTATTGTAAATTTCATTGGTTGGGATAAGAGCATATATTGTATCTGTTACTTTGCCATTAGCTTTTGCTTTATCAAGTAATTCAATATAATCATATTTATCTGCTCTTTTTTCCCAGCTATATTTAATA
>JADGDK010000119.1 GCA_016744895.1 Campylobacterales bacterium
CATTTATACAGAGCCCTTACAACACACAGAGTTATAATAGATATAGTTATGTTATGAACAATCCTGTGAATCTGATAGATCCTAGCGGATATTTTTGGGGAATAGGAAGTGCGATTAAACGTGGATTAAAATCAATTGAACGCAGTATAAGACATAATGGATGGGAGTATTTTAAATGGGGATTTATAGGAGGTAGTTCTTCAGTCCAACATTTAGTAGCTTCCAATAAGTTTATACAAACAGTTGGTTACATCGTAGCTGCATCAATTGGTCCGAAAGGTGTAGCAATATGGTCAGCCT
Source organism: Campylobacterales bacterium (assembly GCA_016744895.1). Taxonomy (GTDB): domain Bacteria; phylum Campylobacterota; class Campylobacteria; order Campylobacterales; family QNZT01; genus SZUA-1433. The sequence goes on from JADGDK010000119.1 coordinate 301, forward strand.
ATATCACAGATGCTAGTGGTGGCTCAATAGGAGATATAGCCAAAAGTGCAGCTATTTCCTATGCCTCTGCTTCTATTGCTTCAGGAATAGGAGATAAATTTGGAGGGCATGAACTTAGTTATTTAACAGCTGAAGGTGCAGAGGGGTATGCAATGGCAACACTAAAAGCTGGAGCTCATGGATTTAGCCAAGGTACTATAGCAGCCCTTAGAGGGCAAGACTTCCAAGCAGGATTTATGAGTGGGTTTGTTTCATCAGGGCTAAGTATCGGAAACAAAGGATTTGGAGAAGGCACAAGAGGTATTATAACTAGAACTGCTATAATGGCAACAGTTGGTGGAACAGTCAGTAAGCTTGGTGGTGGTAAGTTTAGTAATGGTGCTGTTACTGCTTCGTTTGTACATCTGTTTAATGGTGAATGGGATAATATTAAAATTGGTGCTGGCAAGGGAGGAACAGCTAGATTTAAAGTTAATGGTAAGATTAGGGAAATATATATATTGATAAAAATGGTAATATTGTACCATCGAAGTCAACATTGTATGACCCTGCAAAATCCAGTTGGAAAGAAGTAGGCGGTACTAATAATTTTGCAGCATCTGAACGAGCATTAGAAGTAAATCTTCAAAGAGCATCTCAAGATTATAGGGTTAAACCAACAGCTTCTCAAAGAAAAGATTTTTGGGAAGGAATAGGAGATAGTGTAATGGGATGGATTAGTGGGTTATGATTGCAATTTTTATGAATCCAATATATTGGACAAAGGCAATAAAAGCTTTAAGTTATAATAATGATTTAGATGCAAATATATATCTTAATAAAATGAATCAAAAATTAGTTAAAAATAACTATAAGTATTTTATGTTGAGAGCATTTTCATATTTTATGTTAAAAAAATATGAAAATGCTATTATTGATTGTGCTAAATCATTACAGCTATTAGAAAATAAAAGGCATACTTTAAATGATGATGAGTATAAATATTTAAAAAAATATGTTTTTTATATCTTATGTAATTCTTATCGTATATTAAATAGAAATAATATAAAAAATTGCTTTAAAGAATTTAATACATTAAAATATAATCTTAAAAATATTTCACAAAATTTTTTAAGATTATTTCCACAGCCAGAGGAGTCTGAGCTTGGAACAGGCTATATTCGCATTAGTGGTGGAAAGTGATATAATACAAATATAAAGTTCTTCAAAAAGGAGGGCAAAGATATGCAAAACAAGACATTTCAAGCAAGAACAGATGGGTCAGTTGCCACCTGAAAACCCCATTAAAAACTAAGGGAGATAGTAAAAAACTCTACTATTTCCCAATTTGAAGCTAAAAACTCACTCATAAGTCACTAACTCAAACTCTTCGATCAATTTTAACTTTTTATCTGTATAAAATGTCCCAAACGGTACAAGTGAAGCAAGGAAAAGAAGTGCTGAGAATTTCCAATTCCATTTATAAGTTGTATGTGCTTTGTAAAGTAGTCCAAGATAGAGCATAAAAAGTATCCCATGGATCATACCTACAATTTTGACTGCCAATGGAAACATCCAGATATATTTGAGTGGCATAGCGATAAAAAGTAGTACTAAATATGAGATACCCTCACTAAAACCAATTGATCTAAATCTTTTTAAAATATTTTTTTCCATAATTTTTCCTGTATTTTTTTAAGAGAATCATAGTGTTTTTTGCTTAAGAAAAAATAAGAGATGTTTTATCCTATATTGGACTTATCGAAGATAATTTTTTGATAATGTCTATATTAAAATATCTTACAAGTGTTTCAAACTCAAATACTTCGCCACTGCATCTTCATCATTGGTATGTGGTAAAACTTCAGTTGCAATCTCTTTTACTTCATCAAGCGCATTTAAGACGGCGATTTTAGAATCTGCGAGTTTAAACATACCCATGTCATTGTGGCTATCACCAAATACAGTGGTTTTATGTGCCTCAAAACCATCCATCTCTTTCAATGCCTTTAAAGCATGTGCTTTATCACCTTTGGGATGTAGTAGTGTTAAAAAATATCCATCAAGATAAGGATCTTTAGAAAATTTAATTTCGATTTTGTTTCCAAAAATTTGAGTAAATTCATCTTTAAGTGGAGTTAGCTGTTCTTCTTTTCCAATATATACAGTTTTTATATTTTCTTTTAAAGGATCCAAATTAGTTTTAAATTGCATTCTTTTATCTTGTTTGTATTCACTAATAAGCTCTTGTTGTAGTGAATTAAGATTTTTGGTATAGCGAAATCGTTCAACTCCTTGATGATCGATACCAATTACAAATGGCTCTATTTTATGTTTTCTTCCAATATCTAAAATGCTTTGGGTAGTGTGTTCATTTATAGCATTTGAAAGGAGAATTTCACCTTTGTTTGAGATAATCATAGCGCCATCCATGACAATCAAAGGGTGATGAAGATGCAAGTCTTGAAGTAGTTCTAAACTCTTTGGACCACTTCGTGCCGTGGCAATGGTTAATTTTATACCACTTTTTGTAAGGGAGTTCCAAACTTGTTTGGTAAAATTTGAGATTGTAAGATTTGATCGTAATAAAGTTTTGTCTAAATCAGTGATATATAAATGTTTCATTAGCTCATGATATTTAAAATATTATAAAAATTGACGATTTACACAAAAGTTTTGGTAAAATGAAGATAATTTAACAATGAGGAGAAATTATGAAAAAAATTTATGTTGTAGCATCTGTTCTAGCACTTTTAATGATGAGTGGATGTACACAAGAGACACAAAATAAGTTAGGTCGTGCGATTCAAAATTGGACAGGAACTGATGGTGTTTTAGAGGTTTATGCTGGTGATAAATTGGTGAAGCGTTTTATGAAGATTGATAAACTTTCAACTGCGGTGAGTACGGGTGGTGATGCAAACCGTCCATATCGTTTTGGATATGGTATCTTAGATATAAATCTTGATGGCATTGCTAGCAAAGATGAAAAAAGAGTCTATTTTGAGTTTAGTGACTACTCAACTTCATATATCTTTTATGAGAGCCCAACGGGTAAGTAGTATAGATGGAAATAATAGCACTATTTGAAAAATTGCTCTCTTTTAAGTCTATTACACCTGATGATGATGGTGCTTTTGATTTTATACAGGAGTATATGCATGGATTTGAAGTCAGAAGAATCGATATAGAAGAAGTGAAGAACTTACTTCTTGTGAAGCGATTTGGTGAGGGGCCACATTTATGTTTTGCAGGTCATATTGATGTAGTACCTCCAGGGGATGGTTGGAGCAGTGATCCATTTGAGCCTACTAGAGTTGGTGATGAAATCATTGCCCGTGGAACTCAAGATATGAAAAGTGGTGTTGCTGCATTTTTAAATGCTGCAAATAGAGCTGAAAACTTTAAAGGAACACTCTCGATTTTATTGACAAGTGATGAAGAGGGTGATGCCAAAAATGGGACAGTGAAGGTTTTAGAAGTTCTTAAAGATGAGGACTTTTTACCTGATTTTGCAGTAGTTGCAGAACCTACATGTGAGAAAGTTTTTGGCGATGCTATTAAGATTGGTAGACGAGGCTCAATAAATGGTGTTATCGAAAAGATCGGTTCGCAAGGTCATGCTGCTTATCCTGAAAAATCTAAAAATCCTATCCATAAAGTAGCTGGAGTCCTTCCTTATATGGCAGGTATTAATTTAGATAATGGGGATGAAGATTTTGCACCTAGTCAATTTGTGATTACAGATATCAGAGCTGGCATGGAAGTAACCAATGTAACTCCTGGAAAACTTAAGATGATGTTCAATGTTAGAAATTCTACCAAAACAGATAAACGATCTGTAGAAGATTTTGTACACAAATACTTTAAAGAGATGGATTATACGCTTGTATTAAACCAATCGGCAAAACCTTTTGTAACAAATCATAACTCTAGAATTGTGACACATATAAGAGAAGCAATTAAAGAGGCTACAGGGGTTGAAACTAAACTTTCAACAGCTGGTGGAACAAGTGACGCTCGTTTTTTTGGTGAATATGGTGTAGATACTGTGGAATTTGGAGTAATCAATGATACGATCCATGCCCCTAATGAGAGAACAACAGTCGGTGAAGTGAAAGATTTGGAAAAAGTCTTTAGTATATTAATAGAAAATTTTTCAAAGGAAATAGGATGATAGAAAGCAAACTCTTATTTGAAGATAAGATACACGAAGATGATATAAATACTCTTTACGATGCACTAAAGCAGGAAGAAAACAGTGGAGATGTTGGATATTATAATTTACCACATGATAATGCCGTAGAAGAGATAAAGGCATTTTGTACAGATTATGATTTTGAAAAAAGAGGTATTAAAAATATAGCTGTTCTTGGAATAGGTGGTTCTTCATTAGGAACCAAAGCGATTGATGCACTTCTTGAACATGGTGAGAATAGAAATGATATGAATCTTATCTATTTTGAAAATGTTGACCCAAATGAAATTGTTCGAAATTTTCAAAACCTTCTTTTTGAAGAGACTTTTTTTATTGTTATCTCAAAATCAGGTGGTACGATTGAAACGACTTCACACTTAAAGTTTATTTTACATAGTTTTAATATTGCATTAGAGAGTGATGCTTTTAAAGAACATTTTGTTTTTATCACTGATGAAAATTCTCCATTGGATCGTTTTGGTGCAGATTTTGGTGTGAAACGTTTTTATATTCCGCTTAATGTAGGTGGAAGGTTTTCAGTATTTACTCCTGTAGGACTTTTACCACTTCATATTGTAGGGTACGATATTGAGAAGTTATTAGAAGGCGCTGGGGAATTAAGAGCATCATTTTTTGCAAAAGAGGAAGATACACTTTGTAAAAAAGCACTTTTTTATGCCAAGAACCATGAAGAGATACCTATCAATGTACTTTTCTCATACTCAAGTGCTTTTAGTTATTTTAATGATTGGTATGTACAACTTTGGGGTGAGAGTCTTGGAAAAATTAATATTGACGGAAGCAAAGTAGGGCTTACGCCTATTGGAATTATTGGTTCAGTGGATCAGCACTCATTTTTGCAACTTATCATTGAAGGGGCAGGGGATAAGAGTGTTACTATGATCAAAGTGAAAAAATTTGCAAATGATCTTGTAATTCCTGATATCTCTTTACCTTATCTTGAAAAAAATGATTTTATCAATACCCACTCGTTTACTGAACTTATCAATGCTCAATGTGACGCTACGATGCAAAGTATCATTGATCAAAATATCCCAGTTGATACGATTGAAATTGAAAAACTAGATGAGAAAAATGCAGGTTATATGATCTTTTATTATGAGTTATTAACTTCTCTTGTGGGAAATTTACTTCGTGTAAATACCTATGACCAACCAGGTGTTGAACTTGGAAAAGTGATTTTGAAAAAGAAGTTTGAATCTTGAGCCAAAAGTTTGTAATCTTCACAGATCTTGATGGCACTTTGCTAAATCATGAGGATTACAGCTTTGAAGATGCAAAGCCTAGTTTAGAATATATTAAAAAACATGATATACCACTTATTTTCACAACAAGTAAAACTAAAGATGAGTGTGAAATACTACAAAAACAGATGAATATTACAGCACCTTTTATCGTTGAAAATGGTGCTGCTATTTATTATCCAGATGGTAGGGTAGATCAACTTGGACTTCAACATCATCAAATTAAAAATTTTATGGATCGTTGGATTGATGAATTTAAGATTTTATCTTTTTCAAATATGAAAATAGAAGATATTATGGAGTATACGCTTTTTAGTTATGAACAAGCCAAGGTCGCAAAAAGTAGAGATTTTTCAGAACCTTTTTTAATCCATGATGAGAGAAGACTGACTGAGCTTGAACAGTTGGCAGAAGCTGAAGGTATGAAAATTTTAAAAGGTGGTCGTTTTTATCATTGTGTGGGGATAAAACAAGATAAAGGTGTTGCTGTACAACGTACTTTGAAACATTATCCCAATAGCATTTGTATAGGATTAGGAGATAATTATAATGATGTTGCAATGTTAAAAGTTGTAGACATTCCTGTTTTAATTCCCCATCATGAAGGAAAATATATAGATTTTGAGCTTGAAAATCTTATTAAAGCACCATATAAAGGAAGTCTTGGTTGGCATGAAGCATTAAAAAAGATACTTTTATGAGTGATATAGAAGCGATTTTTGATGCTGCAATTACTGCAGTAATGCCACGAAATATTATTGAAAATAGTGCCTATTTAAAAACTTTAACACATTATAAAATTCATCTATTTGGTTCTGGAAAAGCAGCTATAGAGATGGCAAAAGCAATGGAAAAACTTTTTGGTGAAAATATCGTAGATGGTTTAATCATTTCATCTTATATGGAAACTTTAAAATACGTTGAGGTATTTCAAAGTTCACATCCTATTCCTTCTCAAAAGAGTATCATAGCTGCTCAAAAGTTGATGGAAAAGTTTCAAGCATTAAATGAGGATGATCTTTTTATCTATCTACTTTCAGGTGGAAGTTCTGCTTTGATTGAGTTACCTCAAGATAATGTAACGCTTGAAGAGTTGATCAAAATGACAAATCTTTTATTGCAAAATGGTGTTCCCATTGATGAAGTCAATATCATTCGTAAACATCTTTCTCAGATCAAAGGTGGTCGTTTGGGGCAAGCAACAAACGCAAAAGGGATTGTTTTAGTTATTAGCGATGTTATCGGTGATGATTTAGAAGCCATTGGTTCAGCACCACTTTATTTTGATAGTTCTACATGTGAAGATGTAAAACAGATTTTAAATAGATATAAATTGTCTGATAAAATTGTATTTAAGTGTGTTGAAAGTCCTAAAGATCCAGTGGAAAATATTGAGCACTTGGTTATGGCCAGTAATAAAATAGCATTACAGTCAGCAAAAGAAAAAGCATTAAAACTTGGATACTCATGTCAAATTGTAACCGATTCGTTACACGGTGATGTTAAAATGGCAGCGGATAAAATTGTAGATGCCATGTTAGAAAGTAATGATGAGGTACTTCTTTTTGGTGGGGAATGTACAGTTGATGTGATAGGAGAGGGTAAGGGTGGTAGAAATCAAGAATTGTGTCTTCACGTTTTAAAACGTATTAAAGATTATTCTTATGTTATATTTTTAAGTGCTGGTAGTGATGGAATAGATGGAAATTCTCCTGCTGCTGGCGCTGTTGTAGATTCTAAATCTTATCAAGAGGATATCGATACTTTTTTACAAAATAGTGATTCATATCATTATCTTAAACGAAGTCACAATCTATTACTTACAGGAGCAACTGGAACA
>JADGDK010000011.1:0-22678 GCA_016744895.1 Campylobacterales bacterium
CCATAACCATGTGCCCTGTCAACATAGAAAAATTTTGGATTTTTTTGGCCTTTTGATACTGTATAACTTCCTCGAATAAAAGCCTTAACATTATCTGAATTATATCCATAGCTTGCACTCCCAATTCCATATCTATATCCCAAACTTTTTACTCTGACTCTGATTAAAAATATAAACTCCAAGCAACACTACAAAACTAAGAGCAACCATGATCGCGCTATAAATATGCGCCATACTATAGTCCATTACTTCAACCATTTCATATATAGCTACAGAAGCCACTTTGGTTTCCCCAGGTATCGAACCACCTACCATGAGCACTACACCAAATTCCCCAACTGTATGAGCAAATGTTATGATGATCGCTGTTATAAGTGCTGGTTTCATATTGGGAAGGGCTACGTAAAAAAGTGTTTGTAGTTTACTTTTTCCTGCTAGATAAGAGGCTTCTAACATGTTCTTATCTAGTGATTCGAAACCACTTTGAAGTGGTTGTACCATGAACGGAAAAGAGTAAAAGCAACTTGCTATCACAAGTCCCGTAAAATTAAAAACCAGTTTCATTCCAAAGGTCTCTTCAAAAAATGCACCCAAAGGAGAGTTATGAGAGAGTGCCACTAAGATATAAAATCCAAGTACAGAGGGAGGAAGCACAATTGCCAATGAAGTCAACGCTTCAACAATTGGTTTAAATTTCCATTTTGTTTGACTTAGCCACCATGAGATAGGAAGGGCTATCAAAAAAAGTATAAGTGTGGTAATCCCAGCCAATTTAAAAGAGAGTAAAAATGGTTCAAAATCTAGTTCACTCATAAAAGTATCTCCAAAATTGAAAGTTTACTTTCATTGATAAGAATTTTTAGTGTATCACCCTCTTGTAAATTCATAATATATGAAGATTTCTGAGTGATGATACACTCTATCAAGTTCGCTCCTATGCAAAGTTGCACCCTTGTTAAAAGTGCTCCATTATCAATCTTTTCAATGATGCAATTCAATTGATTTGAGATACTTAAAATTCCATCAAATTCTTTAGCTAACATTACATTTGTAGCTTTTACACCCAATATAACTTCTGTACCAATTTCTAACTTTTTATTGATTTCCAATGCCATCATTTGCATCGGTTGCCCTTCAAAATCAAAAGAGACTAACGTGAGATTATCTAACCGTTGTATTTTTGTGACTTTTGCGGGAAGTTGATTCATAAAATATATCCATATTTTTTCAAGATCTCTTTTGCTTTTTCACTTAGCATAAAATCATAAAATGCTCTGTATGCAGGACTATTGGCACCATTTTTGAGTATGACAATTCCTTGTTTTATAGGTTCATAAAGATTTGTGTCAATCGCAACCCAATTAATATCTTTTTTAAATTGGGTCATTTTAGAACTATATAGTGAGGACTTTGCAATGATACCAATATCAGCAGCCATGACAGTATAGGTTACAGTTTGAGAGATACTTTCGCCATAGACAAATTTCTTTTTTATTTTTTCATATATGCCTGCATTTTTTAATGCTTGGGCTGCAGCTATTCCATAAGGCGCAGTTTTAGGATTGGCAATAGCAATTTTTTTTATTTTTTCAGCACTTAAAAGGTTGATACCTTTATCAAAATTTTGTTTCTTTACACTTAAAAATGCCAAAGCCCCTTGTGCGTAAACTATTGGTTTTGTAATTGCTATTTTATCACTATAGAGTGTCTGGGGGTATTTCATGTTAGCTGACATAAAGAGTCCATAAGGTGCACCATTTTTAATTTGTGCGGTGAGTTTTCCACTACTTCCAAGTGTCACCTGCACTTTTGTATTAGGGTGAAGCTTTGTAAACTCTGCTTTTAATTCATCCATCGCATAACTTACATTTGCAGCTACAGCGATATTAATTTTATCCGCATGGAGTGAAGGTACGATAAGAAAGAGAACAAGAAATAATTTATACATCTTCATCCTCATCATGATAAGGTAATTCCAATGCACTAATATTTCCAATAGCATTACCAGCAATTCCTCTGATAGAACCATACATACCTGTAGTATTTTCCAGCACTTTTGTGATCTGTTTTTCTCTCTGTTTCCAAATACGAGCCATTGCTCTTTTTTCAGCATCTAAATCTGCTTGCATCTGAGTAAACCCCTCGACAATTGCTTCAATTTGCATCTTGAACTCATTTGAGGTGAGATAATGATATAACATACCCATCTTATCACTTCTATTTTCTTGTGACTGCATTGCTCGAGAGAGTGCAATGATTTGCTCTCGCATAATGGAACTTAACGCTTTAAACTCTTCATAGGTACAGATCCAAATACCCTCTATCTGTCCCATACGATGAAGATCCTTTGGAAGATTGGTCGTTACTAAGATACCTATATCTGCTCCCTTTTCTCTGATATCAGCTTTAAACTTCTCTATCCATGAAGGTTGAAAATCTTTAGTACGTTTACTCTCATAATAGATAACCCCACAATTTTGAACCTCTCTAGTATTGACAACTTGAAGACAATCAGCCCCACGAGCTCCTTTTTTAATCTCTTCAATCGTATCAAATGGATACTGTTTCTCCAGCCACTCTTCTATCGCTAACTCTTGTGCTTCACCTTGTATCTGCATAGAGCCCTGCTCTGCTTTTCGCTTGGTCTCTTCTAACTGTCTTTTTATCTGATTTAACTGTTCATCTTTCTCTTTGAGTTTGAGTTCATTTTGCTCAAGTGATAGTTTCGCAATCTTCTCTTTTTCAACTTTTAAAATATCATTCATTTCTTGTTCAGCTTTAAGCTTGATCGTTGACTCCATCTCCTCTTTTTCACGTTCAAGTTTTAAGATGGTTGCTTTAGAAGTATTTAACTCTTGCACTTTGATCGATTTTTCATCTAAATCTTTTTGAAGAAGTGCTATTTGCTCACTTGACTCAGCGGTAATTTTCACTTTAAGCTCATTTTCTAGTCTTCGCTTTTCAAGTTTGAGCTTCTCTTCTACTTTGGCAATTGTCGCTTTTTCTAACTCTTTTGCAAATTTCTCTTCTTGGGCTTTTATCGCTTCTTCTTTTGCCTTTAATGAGTCCATCGCCTCCTTATACTTGGATCGATGTTGAATAACCTCTTTTTCTAACTCTTGTTTAGCTTTTTGTTCTAACTTAACATAAAGACTTTGACTGATATCAATTTCAGTTGCACAATTTGGACAAGAGATGGTTGTTTGATTCATGAAGCTATCCTTTGTGGGGTTTGCACTTTTTTATCTATCTGGGCTATCCCTAAACTCTTTAAATCTTCCATAATTTTTTTAGCCAAATAATATGCCATGTATGATGGTACAGCATTACCAACCATTTTATATCCAGCTATTACATTTTTATAGTAAAATTTATGAGTATCTGGAAAAGTCTGTATTCTTGCACATTCACGTATACTTAGTCGTCGATAAAGATGTTCTTGTTTTGGTACAAAGATACGCTTATTTTGTTCTACAAATTGCATCTTGGGAGCTTGTGGATGTAAAGGTGCATGTCGCCCACCTGCTTGTATTGTAAAAGATGGTTCATCCCAACTTCTCACACGATTTCGTGACATATACATGGTAGAAAATGTGCCTATTGCATATTCATGATTAGAGATGATACATTCTTCCTCATTAGTATAATTTTTCTCTTTTGCAGCAACAGCACTATCTTTAATATCCCAAATCACATCTTTCAAATATCTTTTTTTATCAAAACTTTTTGGAAATTCAAACTTAATTCCTAAATCTTCACGATACCCAATAAAAAAAACTCTTTTTCTATCTTGTGGTACTTTAAAATCTACTGCATTTAGCAATTTAAACGATAAGTTATACCCACAATCTTTAAAATGTTTTTTGATATTTTCAAGTGCATCATTATGCCGACTTGCTAACATTCCAGAAACATTTTCAGCTAAAAAGAAAAGTGGTTTTTTATCCTTTAAAAGTCTGATAAATTCAAAAAATAGTTGTCCTCTATGGTCATCAATACCTCTTAAGGTTCCTGCCTCACTCCAGCTCTGACATGGAGGTCCTCCTATAATTCCTAATGCATTAGGAATTTCACATGAATGTATCTTTATAATACTTCTTCTATCTAACTCTGTATTAGGAAAATTTTTTTCATAAGTCTCCCAAATATCTTTATCATATTCATTTGCCCAAACTGTATTAAAACCAGCTTTTTCAAAACCAAGGTCTAAGCCGCCTGCTCCAGAAAAAAGAGAAATAATATCCATCAATTACACCTTAAACACAAGCAGTTTTGCATCTATCAGATTAATAGGGTTGTTAGGATTTTTTATCTTCACATCTTTAACAAGTTGTAAATTCTCAACAACTTCTCTATCACAAAGAGGTAAAGTTTCATATTTCTGTTTGCTTATCAAACAGATCAATTGAAAATCTGCCTGTACATCATATTCATAAAGATAATTAAAAATTTTATTTGGGTTATCTATATGCCACATACCTCTAATACGTAAATCAATAATTCCTAAAGGGTCGACCTTTTTTACTTTACCTAATTCTTTTGTCTTTGTAAATTCAACATCTGTTATAGTAGTTATCCCAGTTGATATTGTATTTCTAATTCTTTCATAAATCTCTTTTTCTGCACAAAAGCAGTCACCATAAACGAGCCATAAAGTATTTAATTTATTATCATTCGTATAACCTACTGCATAAATAATATCCTTAACATCCCAGACTTCACACTCTTTACAATTTTTTGTAAGCATAGGACTGTTAGCATAAAGTTTTGCTTTTGGATATGAACTATTTAAGGCAATAGCAGAGTTTTTTGATTGTAATTTTTTTACCTCTATGGCATCACTACCTTTCAACATTAAATCAGGTGGATTATTTTGATTTCCTTGATATGAATAAATTTTTTCTAATTTTTCTAATCGAATATGTTCATCCCTCTCATCTAAAGTATTTGCAAAAATATCTTGAATAAAATCTTCTAAAGCTTTACCCATATTGTTCATTCTATTTCTTCCCTCATTATTTCCTATTAGTTTAATAGTAGGGTTATTTACAACATTTATAAAAGCTTGAATAATATTTGACATCTATTTCTCTCTTTTTATTTATTTTATTATAGACAATTCTACCCCAAATTTTTAACACTGTTCAAAATTATTTCAAAATGTAATATTTTTTTAACTTTCAAACTCTTAAACACCCTATGATACAATCACAAAATGCTAATAGACTCATGAGTCAAGCACGGTTCAGCTGTGCGCGAACCTGCTGTTGAAGCAAACTCAGCGTTAGCGTAGCATGAGGGAATTACTTCCCTTATGCATAAAATCAAATGTAAAGGAGAACCGATGCTAAAAGGATGTAAACACTACTTTTCAATGTTTGGGATGATGATCTCAACACTCAATGAGACATTGAATAAGTTTTTAAATCAGATTTGCGAACAAAAAAGAAAATCGATACCGATTCAAATCAACTTCGCTAAAACACAAATACAGACAAATTTACAAAAAAATCAAACATATCAAGGATAATTTTATGACACAAACTAAACTTTCTCTACTACTGGCTTTTTTACTTTCAAGCCAAGCACATGCAACAAACGTACAACTTGAAAAACTTACTGTTACCACACCAACCAAATCTGCACAATCACTTGAGAACATTACATCAAATGTAGATATTATCACAAGTGATGAGATACAACTAAGAGGCTATAAAACAATTAGTGACGCACTCAAAGCACATTCTGGGATCTCATACAATAGAACTGGTGGTTTAGGTGGAGCAACTTCTATTATGGTAAGAGGTTTGAATTCAAAAGATGTTTTAGTACTTATCGATGGTGTACGGTATAATGACCCAACTTCACCTTCAGGTGGACAATTTGAACATATACTTATGGAAAGTATAGAAAAAATTGAAATCGTAAAAGGTGCCCAATCAGGTGTCTGGGGAGCAGATGCAAGTGCTGGTGTAATCAATATCATCACTAAAAAAGCAACCAAAAATGGAATTTCAGCCTCAATCTATGCAGAATCTGGAAGTTTTAATACCCAAACTTACGGATTAAATACCACTTACAAACAAGATAAATTTGATGTTGCACTCAATTTACAAAAACTTTCAACGGATGGGTTTACTGCTAAAGTTCCTGAAGGAAAAGATAGTGATCATTTTGAGAACGATAGTTATGAAAACAATAGTGCAGATATCAAACTTGGCTACAACATCACTGAAAATGACAGATTAGATACATTTTTCAATTATATCGACGCAGAGGGTGATTATGATGGATATAATTATGATCCTACGCTTGCTGCAAATGATTCTTTTGCAAACAGTAGTTCTAAAGAGAAATTTTATGGCATGAGTTATACTAATACTGAAGGTAAAAATAGAACAAAACTCTACTTCAATCAGTCAGATTTTTCTCGTGTCTCAAAAGAAACACCAACTGCATATTCTGATAACATCTATAAATTTGACGGTAGTGTGAGAGAACTTGGTCTTAATAGTGCCCTCTCTTATAGAGAAAATGCCGACTTAAGTCTCGGCGTGGATTGTAAAAAATTCTCTCATGATAACGCAATTTCACAAGAGAACACTAATCAAGGTATCTTTGTCACAAACTCAAATAAATTTAAATCACTAACAGCTGGAACTACGATATTTTCTCAAGCACTGCGTTATGATAAATTTGATGATTTTGACAATAAGATCACTTATAAACTGGGCTTAAAACATACCCATGAAAATATTAAAGATTTCTGGACTTCATTTAACTATGCTACAGCTTATAATGTACCTTCACTTTATCAACTTTACAGTTACATTGGTAACAAAGATCTAAATCCCGAAGAGACAAAAGGGTTTGATGTGACTGCAAACTATAAAGGGTTTGGTGTGACTTACTTTCAAAATGAAATTGATGATTTGATTGAGTATGTTATGACTGATTTTGAAACTTATGCAGGATCGTATTTTAATGTTGCTGGAAAAAGTACTTTAAAAGGTGTTGAACTCTCATATGCAAACACTTTAGAAGTTGCAAATCTAGCTTATAACCTAAACTATACCTATCTTAAAACTGAAGATAGAGAAGGAAAAGAGTTAGCAAGAAGAGCAAAAAACTCTGCAAATATATCACTTGATTATTATGGAATAGAAAATACACATCTTGGAGCATTAATCCAGTATGTGGGAGAACGTAAAAAATCAAAATATGATCTCAATCCTAGTATAGACTATGATTCATATACTGTTGTAGATTTAACAGCCAATTTTGATATCAATGATCAGTTAAGTGTTTATGGTAAAATTGATAATGTTTTAAATGAAGATTATCAGAGTGTTGCAGGTTATGCAACAAGCCAAAGAGCTCATTATCTTGGGTTTAGATACAAAGTAAAATAGGAGTTACAATGGATCATAAAAATTTAAGACTCTATCCTAGAAACTATATACGATATAAGTTTTTTAACTCACTGTTTTTAGGACTCTCCGTTGGGTCTATCTTTACGATCTATTCACCATTAAAACCCTCTGTCTATTCGATAGGGGGAATTTTTCTCGCAATATCGATGCTTTTTATTGCAAAACTTTATACAAAAATTATGAACATAGAGTATTTTTATAAAATCTCTATTTTTATTGAGCTTGTGATATTTATTTTGATTCTCTATTTCCTTTTTATGCCTTATGGATATATGACTGCTTTGTTAGTTTATACAGGATATCAAATAACTTTTATCTTTGGTTCCTATCTGGTTCGAGCAGAGACACTTATCGGAAAAAAACGCCAAATGTTTACCTTTTTTGATACCGCAAAACAGTATGGTTATCTCGTAGGTTTAGGAGGGTCTTTTCTCTTTTATAAGGTATTAGAAAGTCTATTTAATATCTCTGTCAATACACAAAAAGTTTATAACTTACATTTTTTACTTATTATATGTCAAACTGTCATTTTGTACTACCTTATTAAATCATTTAAAAAAGAGACCACATGACTTATCTTTCTTGGTTTGAAAATCATGCAAAAAAACATCAAGAGATTGTTCAAAAAGTTGTCGAAAACAAACTTATCGAATATTTTCGTTGGGAAAATATTTCTAAAACAGATATAGATTTTTGTCCACTTTTTGCACAAAATAAGAAGTGTCATGAGATGGAAAATCTAAACTGTTATCTCTGTGCATGTCCAAATTTTCGTTTTGATGATAATGCCCAAAAAGTAAAAAGTTGGTGTAGTATTGACTCCAAAGATGGTGCCCAGTTTGAGCATGATGGTATTATTCATCAAGACTGTAGTGGTTGTACGGTGCCCCATCTTGAAGGCTATATCAAAAAACATTTTGATACTGAGTGGCTAAAAATTATGAAAAAGTGCCATACCTGATATATTACTATTGGATTACCTATATATGTTACAATATGTTTAATATTTCATAAAAGGATCTTAAAATGGAAACTTCACAAAAACCTTCACTCGTACGATTGGTCTACATGATACTTTTTTCACTCATTGGGCGCTTTGTCTCTATCATTGTCTTTTTTGCTGCTATTTTTCAATTTGTTTATGCATGGATTTACGATGCACCAAATGAAAAAGTTTTGACATTTACTAAAAGTCTTTCAGAATTTGCAAAAGAGATCATCGCTTATGTGGCATTTAACACTGAAGAAAAACCATGGCCTATCGGTGAATGGCCAAAAGCTTAAGGAGCAATGATGTTTGAAATGGGTGCAAAATTTGACGATGGGTGGAGTCTTGAAAAAGAGGAAACTAAAAAAATAAATAAAGAGATCAAAGCCCCAGAGAAGCATCAACTCCATTTTGCAAAAGAGAAAAGAAGAGGAAAAACTGTCACGATTGTCAAACCCTTTTTCTTAGAGAAAAAAGAGTTACAAGTACTGTTAAAAACACTCAAAAAAAAACTCGGCACTGGTGGAACACTGAAAGAGCAAAGTCTAGAATTTCAAGGAGAGATACAAGAAGTTTTAAAAACTACGCTTTTAAAACTAGGATTTAGGTTTAAATAAGCCAATGGTTTAAATCAAACAAATCCTGAGTAACGGTTAAACTTTTCCAACCGGCTGAATCCAAATACATCAATTTTCCTCCAAAATTTCCTATTGCATACTGCTCTTTAAAAATAGGAAATGCCCCAAAACCAAGTGATTTAAAAATAGCAGATGCACTATCTGGTACTTGATGCCTTTCAAAGTCACTTAAATGAATCGCACATAAAGTATCTATGAGCATCTCATTTTCTTTCATCGCACTACTAACGGTGTAATACATAGGATAGGATATCGGTGGATCAACGATAAGTTCAGTGATATAAATACGTTCTTTTTTCTTATTATACATGAAGGTAGTTTACTCAAAAAAAGAGACAAAACTATTTTTTATTTCAAATTGAAATATCATCTCCAACTGATATCAAGCCACTTTGAATAATTTTTGCACGATATCCACCGATGTATTTGAGTCCTTTCATCATATCTTCATCTAAAAGTTTTGAAAGGTAACGGCATGGTGGGCATGTTCTCACAATTTTAAATTGTGCTTTACCGATGGTAAGAATTGTACCTTTTGAGATATTTGTATTTAAGTTTGTTATCACAAGATTGCGTCTTAGATCTAGAAAACCAAGAGCACTCTCTAAGCGTTCATTGCACTCACCAAGTGTATCAAAATCAATCAAGCTCACTTCACGAACATCTTGTGAAAGTTGGAGTTTGTTAAAAGTACCTTTTTTATAAAAGTATCGATCCCCTTCAAGTCCTAAACCTTTGACAACTTGTACACTATCTACATAATGAAGCGGCTTTTTTGCCTCAGAGCCAATGATGATTTTTTCAAGTTTCAATAGTTACTTTCATAGTATGTTGTGCTCCACTTTGAAGTTCTATCGCTTCATCACCAATATTTGCACTCTCCACACAAAGCATGTTTTTATATCCACCCTCATCAAAATCAACCATCGAAGCTGATTTATCAATCCATGGGTTCCAAACAACTGTACTTTTACTATTTTCTTTTGTAATTGAAATCTTACGATTATAGCCTTTGTCTTCAATGGTACATGCATCATCTGTATCTTGATAAATACGATCAATTTCTGAATCTACTTCTATAGCTTCATGTTGGGTCTTTTCTATATTTCCATCAAGTTGATCAATGTAGTTTCGTCCTTGTAGCCCTATTAAGCTTACATTTTTGACATCTGAGATATTAAAGTAAGAGTGCAAAGCTTCAGTAAATTTAAATGCTTTTTCATCAAGGTTTTGCATGGTTAACTCTAATTTTAATACATCCGAGACTTTAACAAGAAGCTGGGCACAAAACTTATACTCCCAATCATCTGACTGAAGTTGTAAACAAATATAAGGCGATCCCTCTTCATCCAATCCACTGGCTACGACTTCCCATTCAGAGATTCTAGCAAATCCATGAGAAGGCGAGGTATCTGACCCAAACCATGGCAAACACAGAGGAATACCACCACGTATAGCTTTGTCATTTTGGTACTGTGCTTTAGAGCTTAACCACAAAAGATCTTTACCACCATTTGGGATAAACGACAAAACATGTGCTCCGTGAAGGGCTATCATACAAGTACTCTCTTTAGCATACAGTATTACAAATGGAGGATACTCTTTTATCAGAGTTTCAAAAACAATTTTTTTATCAATAGCAAATTGTTCATACTGCATCATTTTTCCTATCATAAAGTTTCCCATATAAATCTATATGTGTTAAATAAACTCTCAAATCAAACTCTAATTGATGATAATTTGGCTCCATATACTCACACAATTTATAAAATGCCTTATTATGCTCTTTTTCTTTAAAATGGGCAAGCTCATGCACGATGATCATCTTTAAAAACGGTTCTGGCATGGACTTAAATATCGTTGCAACTCTGATCTCATTTTTGGATTTTAGTTTTCCACCTTGCACACGTGATACAAAAGTATGTGTTCCTAGAGCGTGAGAGATGACATTGATCTTGCCATCATAGTGAACTTTACTCAATGGTAATGTTTTTTTCATATACATATTTTTAAGATCAATTGTATAGTTGTAAAGTGCTTTGTCTGTTTGAAATGTATGTTTTGTGGGATATTTATTTAAAAGATAGCGACTTAATGTGTTATGGTCAATCATATCCTGTACTTGATCAAGTAACTGTTTTGGATAGTGATTGAGATACTTGGATGCCATTAGTTTTGGTATAAAGCTTTAAATTTTAAACTTGACAAATTTGAAGATTCTTCATAGATACTAAACTCTAATTGTTTTAATCCATACTTCTGAAAAAGTCCTAATTCATTTATCAAAAGTGGATATGGCGGTCCTTCAAATGTTTCACCTTCATTTTTACCATGGGCGACAACAAGAAGTTTTCCATTTGATGCTACAGTAGAAGTAATCGCTTCAATCATCTCAGGACGAAAAGTAATTGGAAGAGATTGAATTGTCAAAGATTCAAATACAAAATCAAATGAGTGAAGATACTCTTTTGGAAGATGAAATATATCCTCAACACAAAACGTTATATCATCCTCTTCAAATCTTTGTTTTGCCCACTTTATAGCACTTTTAGAGATATCAATCGCAATCGTATCAAATCCGGCATCAGCAATTTCTTTGGCATCATCTCCCAAACCACAACCGATAACCAATGCCCTACCCTGTAAATTTTTGTGATTTGATAAAAACTCTAAAAGTAAAGGATCTGGTGATAGTTTTGCCCAAGGTATAGCACAACTATCACCATCAGCATTATTATAAAGTTCTTCAAACCAATCTGTATCTTTTTTCACAATATTACTCTTCTTTTTTATTCTCTAGTGCTAAGTTATTTAAACCATGTTTATTTAACAAATCCAGTAATTTTACAACTCTTTGATACGTGACATCTTTATCGATACGGACATTGATCGGTTTTAGTTTATCAGTCACATCTTGAAATGAAGCATCTAACGCTTCAAAAGAGATCTTCTTCCCTTTTAATGCAACCTCATCTTTTCCAAGCTCTATATTAATATCCTCTTTTTTAATTTCCTGTGTTGCACTATTTGCATCAGGGAGCGTTAAAAGAAGTGCTAACTCCTCTTTTTTAAAGGTTGAGCTGACCATGAAGAAAATTAAAATTAAAAAAACAACATCTATTAAAGGTGTCAAATCAGGCGATATATGTTCTCTTCGTTTCATATTAATGTCTCCTTATTTGCTTTCGTAAATTTTAAGACTCATTTTTGTATTGAGATTTGCCTCTAATTTATCTAACATACCAATCAGATAGTTATATCCTATGTAATGAGGAATTGCTACAACAAGTCCACCAACTGTCGTAATAAGTGCAAGTGAAATACCCCCTGCAAAGATACTAGGATCACCAAGCCCCTGTTTTGAGATCGCTTCAAATGCAGTCAAAACTCCAATCACAGTTCCCAAAAGTCCTAATAGTGGTGCGATAGAAGCAATGATACGAATCGTACTCAAACCTTTTTCATATCGTACCATCTTCTCAGCTAACAGATCTTTTCCTAAGGCAACTTCTGCCTCTTTATCACTTTTATTAAAGGCATTATGAACCTCTTCAATAATAGAGTTTGCTTTTGATTTTGCCCATAAATACTGTATAAATTTTATAATCATGGTGGTAAAACCTATGATGTTTAATCCCAAAAGTATATACATGATAATTCCACCTTGATCCATGTAACTCATTAAATTCATTTTTTATCCTTTTATTAGTTTAAACTCTATTGGTATTTTTATGTCCATTGATTGCTCATTTAATTCACTCGGAATAGGACGCAATGAAAGTGAATTTAAGGTTTTCATAGCGCCTTTGCCAAGTAATTTTTTAGGATTATTTAATACTTTTATATCTGTAATTTCACCATTTTTAAGTACACAAAATGCCACTTGAACGATCCCCTGCATACGTAGTCTTTTTGCCATCTTTGGGTAAAAAAGGTTTTTACGTATTTGTCTTCTTATCTCACTTTTATATGCATCCATGATTGAAGAAGTATCTACCGTGACTACTGGCGCAACCACTTGCTCAATGATAGGCTCTTGAATAACCTCTTTTATAATGGGTTCAGGCACCACCACAGGTTCTACTATCTTTGGTTTTTTTACTCTCTTTTTTCGTTTGGGTTTTGGCTTTGGCTTGGGTTTTGGTTTTACAATTGGCTCAGGATCTGGAGGCAATATGATAGGTTCTACTTTAGGCTTGGGGGGAACAGGAACTGGCTTCTTAACAATAACCGAACTCAATGTAATATGATGTGCTTTTGCTTTAGGTTTTGAAATAGCCTTTTGTTTAGATATATGCGATTGCAATGCTAAAAAATGTGCTACACAAACAACAACAAAAACCCCAATGACTCCAAACTTCCCCAAAAACAACCCTAAAACCTATAATTTATATGAAACGCAGGTAAAAATCCCATCTGATGATATTCGCCATCTTTTTCATAATCATCATTATATTCGATACCAGCTACATTTTTCCTCAAAAGTGATGATATATTCATAAGTTCTATCGAAAACTCTAAGCTTTTGTTATTTGCATATTTAATTGTTTTACCAATTTGAATATCTAAGTCAACATTACTTGGAAGTCGTTTACTATAAGGTTCTCCATAAATTGGTCTTTTATAATTTTTACCTTCATAAGTATAATCTTCTGTACTGATAATGGGCGTGTAAGGTGCACCATCGTTATATTTAAAAAAGCTAGAAACCCTCCATCCATTATCAAAGCGATAATTAGTACTTAGTTGTAAGGTATGGGGGATATCTCCTTCAAAATGATACTGCTTTTGTTCATTCGTACGCAGTTGTCTTTTAGCTTTTACAAAAGTATATGCAGCAATGATATCAAAATTATCAATCTGCTTTTTATAAGTGATATCGACACCATAAGCCTCCCCTTCGCCTACTGACTTATAATTTAATACTTCATCATCAATTGCAAGATTTTCAAATATTTTATAGTATGGCTCTACAGTCAAAGATGATTTATCAGAAAATTTCTTTTGTAAACTCAATGTATAATGGTCAGCAAACTCATATGTCTTGATCTTAGGGTTTCCAAATCCTTCTATTGCAAAAAGAATTTCAGGTAATTGAGAATAGCGTCCAACTGCTGTAGATATGGTTAAGTCATCAGAAATATCATGAACAAAAGCAATCCTTGGATCTACCCCTGAACTAAACGCTTGAAAGTCTGTATCCCAAACACGAAGTCCATAACGGAAGTGATTATTCGGTGTGATATCCCAGATATCTTGAGCAAATAATGTATATGATTTTGCTTTAAAAGTCTTATCTAAAGTAACTACTTCTTGATCAATCAAAGGTTCTTCAAAATCATTAAATGAAGGGGCCATGATACGTGTTTGGATAGGAGCTTTAATCGTCTGTATTTCAAAACCAACCATAGGTTTATGATTTTTAAAGTTCAATACACTCTCATGGTAAATACCCAACTCTGTATTTTGCGTATCAACAAAAAAATCAGAATCAAAAAGATTTAAATTTTCTTTGGAGTGCATACGATACAAAAGTGTATTTGATGAAAATTCTTCATCTGTATACATCCATCTAGCACCGATAGTATTTGAAGAGATATTAGTATTGATCTTACCTACAGCTAAGGGATCTCTCTCTTTTTCCATTGTAGTATGTAACTTCATCTTATCTTTTGCCATTACCGCTTCCAATGAAAGGGCATGATTGCCTATGGTATGTGTCACTATCATCTGTGCATCATAAAACTGTGGGAAAAGTGTAAAGGTAGTTTTTTTACTCTCATCGTCATCATCTTTTTCCAACTCATCCATGATATCATCAGCAATAAAATCAAAATAACTACGACGCGCTCCGATAAAGATATTGGTATTGTCATTTATCTTTCCGTCATAAGCAAAATCTGCATCATACATACCAAGATGCACACGTCCATGACCACTACCATTTGGATACTTTGGGGTAATATCAACAACAGCACCCATCACACCATAACTGACATCAAAACCACCTAAATAAGCATCAATTTGTCCTGTCATCTCAGGGGCAATCACAGAGTGAAGTCCTCCAAGATGAAACAAATAGCCGATAGGAAGATGATTAATTGAAAACCTCGTTTCTCTTGGCTTTGACCCATGGATATAGAGTTCACTACCATCATCATTATTTGTGCTAACAACTCCTGCAAAAGATTTCAATGCTTTCACTGGATCTCCATTAGTCCCTGCAATTTGTAGTGCTTCTTCAGTTGTCATCTGCTTTTGCATCGGAGCAGCCTTCATATAGCCCTCTTTTTCGATATAGATGCTATTAGCATTTTGACTATTTACAGCATTGACTTCCACCTTGTCAAGTATGATCGATTCTGCTGAGACAACAATCGGTACTAACATCCACCAGTATATTCTCATCCTTTTTCTCCTTTTGATAATCTCTACTTTTTAGACATAATCTTTGTTTAATCATAGTATGACGAAAAAAAATGAGTAAAAAATGAGATTTACATTAAAATTATCTAACATGAAAGTTGATAATATCAATCCTTATCACATATCTTTCTTTTTGAAACTGAATGTAGACTCTTCTAAAAAATTTTAGTTAAGAAAATAGATTTTTCTCCAATATTAAAAGCTTTTTCTTAGCTGGCAATCCTCCTGCATAACCTACTAAATCACCATTTGCACCAATGATACGGTGACAAGGAATGATAATAGATATAGCATTTGCCCCATTTGCTGAAGCAACTGCCCTAACTGCTTTTTCATGGTTTATACTTCTTGCCAATGCGATATAAGATGCCGTATCACCATAAGGGATATTTTGCAAAGCATGCCAAACAGACTTTTGAAATGGTGTGCCTACCATCAGTATATCGATATCAAACTGTTGTCTCTTTGAGGTAAAGTATGCTTGCATCTGTTCTTTTGTCGCTTCAATAACATCACTAGTTTCTTCACTATACTGGGCATTGAGACCATTTTGTATTCTACGATCTACGGTACTTCTCATGCGTCTATACCGCCAATCAGCAAGACATAATTTATCTCCGTAAGAGCCTAGTATTATCTCTCCCACGGGGCTTTTATAGTATTGTATATTAATTTGATTCATCTTATGCTCCTGTAATTTGGAATAAAAATATTATAGTGCGTTAGAACAAATTTTTCATTCACTTAAATTCATTTTTTCTGAGCTTACTCAAAGTTTGTGGTGCAATTCCCAAATAAGAGGCGATATGATATGATTTCACTTGATTAAATATTTTAGGATACTCTTGCAAAACTCTTTGATATTTTTCTTCAGCACTTTCAGACATTAAAGAGATTACTCTTTTATAAGTAGCAGCAAAGTAAGTGTCATGTAACCAAATACGTGCTAAATGTTCCCACTTTTTCTCTTCAGAGATCAAGGTATCTAACGTCTCAAGATCTATAATATAAAAGACGGCATCTTCCAAAATTTCAAAATGAAGCATAGAGCCTTGCTGTTCATAATAACTCACACTATCATCCATAAAATGATTTAGTCCATGTTTGCTACTACCTCTAAAGTAGAGTTGCCAAGTAAAATCTCTGCCACTTAGATCGGTAAAATATGATCTTGCCAATCCACTCTTGATAAACCATATCTGTGAAAATATATCTCCTGCGTGATGGACAGTTTCACCTTTTTTCATCACTTTTTTAGTGCATTGTGTAGTAAAACGGCTCCACTCCTCTTCATCTACATCAACATAATGTTCTATCATATGTTTTAAATATCGCATCATCTCTTTCCTATATACTTGACATGTATATATTGATAGTCATTGGTTCTTGTCAAAATATTTTCCTATATGATTCTAAAATAGATCAAATCTTTTGCTACTTTTTAATAACAGGTATCCACCAACGAACACCCATCTCTTTTAGTGTGCCAAAAACCATAGGAAAATATGCTGCAATATCTGGTTTATCACTATCTCGCTCATAGCCTGTAGAGGCAAACCACTCTCCATAAATATACTTGTTCATTTTCTTAGAGGTTTGATACGTACACTGAAACTCCGCATAAATTCCAGCAGGTATATGTACTACCTCAAAATCTTTCGTATCTATAGTTTCTGGTTTTTCTACACCCAAAATATCCACAAAGGTATCTTTACTACCACTCGCAGGCAGATAGATAGACATCAAAGGGGCTTTAGTTACAAGACCGCACTTACCACTAGTCAAACCCCAAAGGGTTTTATACTCTTGAGTACGTACATACTCTTTCCAAAATTTTGGTCCCTCTTTAAAGAACATATCATGGGTAAAGTTTTTACTTTTTCCAACGATCTCAAAAGCCGGTTTTTCAATTATCCTATATTCCATATTATCTCCTACTTTTATTTCAACACGAAAGAAAATACGTAATTTGTTATGAAGATTGTAACTTGGCTATAAAATTATTAATATCGTTTTGGTAACTATCTACTTGAAAGCCATTTTCACAGTTTATATGGATACATCCGCCATAACCCATGCCTAGATAATCAAATGTTTTGGTAAATGCGTCTAAAAAAGAGTCATCAATCTCTTTACTGATAGACGTGGCAACGACATATCCCACTTTACCTCGTAACGCTCTTCCTTGTGGTTTTAAATCTTCTACCGCTAAAAAGTCAGAAAATCTATCAATAAATATTTTCATCGGAGCACTCATTGAAAACCAATAGACGGGGGAGACAAAAATGATATTGTCATGTTGTAAGATATGATCCATCAAGGGAAGAAAATCATCCTCTATGTTTTTGTGTTCATAATCAAATGCAGAAATATTTTTGGTATTTAAATCAATCACTTCTATAGTTAACACTTTGGCAATCATATCAATAAGCTTTCCTGTATTTCCCTCTCGTCTTGCACTACCGATCACAGCAACTGTTTTTTGCATAAGAAATCCTTTATCAGCTTTAAATTCCCGGTGGTATATTATAGTCCAAAAAACTAAGCGTATGGATAACAATATCAAAAGCTGTCACTATATCAAAATTAATTCAACTTTCATTACTACATTTGTGGGATCTATGATATTTCAATTTAAAAGATACTAATACAAATAGCAAAGAAAAAATACCATATATTAAAAATGAAAAATCAACCCAGAAAACATCATTTAGATTTTGACTAAAACTATCCCAGATAAAAAAATTTGTTTTGAAACCATGTAATAATATAGCTAATACTAAAAATACAAAATTTAAAATCATAAATAAATTGATAACAGATAAAGCGTCTTTTTTATAAATACTATAGTATAAAGTAAAAGCCCAAAAGATATAAAAGCTTCCAATGATCAAATTGTCTCTTTCATAAATATCAAAGGGTAAAAGCCAATATAAACATATGAAAAATGAAGATGCTGGCATTGTTCCAATCATTGTAGCGATTCCAAGTTTTGATATAAAATTATAATGTTTTGTATCGTGTTTATTGTTTAAAGCTTTTTTCTCAACCCAAATTAAAAAACCAAAAGCTAGGCTAAGGGCAAAAACAATACCTAAAACTAAATATATCAATCTTATCACTAATCCTTCATCTGGTAAAAAGTGTAAAATATAAAATGCTGATAAAAATTTATTGATCACATGTGTTTTTGATAATTCTTGTTTTTTGATGACACTTCCGTCATGTCCACTAAGTATTAGTTTCATTCTATTAATATTGCCAGTTAAGATTCGATTGTCGGTTAAGTGTCCTGAAAACACTATTTGTGCATTTTTTTCAAACCAACGATATAGCATGATTTTTTCAATTTTTAAATTGGGATATATTTTTGTTGCTTTAGTTAATAGTTTGGAATACGCTAGCATATCAAAAGTTTGTTCGGTCTTTTTCATATCTTTGTGTTTAGGGAAAATGATAGGACCTACAAGTTTTCTCATATTTAATTGATTTCCATCTGTTTGTATATAGGCAAAAGGAGTTGCAGTATTTAACATAAACCCCATAAAAGATCCTGTAATAGAAAATACAAAGATATAAGGGAACAATACAAGAGATAAATTTTTATGCCACTTAAACCAGAACTTTTGATTTTTTGATTTTCTCTTTGCTAACCGCAAATAGAAACCAGATATGGTTAAAAATAATATACATACAGATGATATCCCCATTAATAAACGGCCAACAAAAGCTATATTTTCCCCTTCATGAACTTCATTAAAAAAATGTGTTATAAGATTTGTTTCATTTTTTGTATTGAGTATTTCATTCGTGTATGGGTTTATATATATTTTTTGCATCAAGTTTTGACCTATGCTTAAAGCTTTATCTTTAAATGATGGTAATATTATTTCTATATGATCATTTGGATTTCCTAACTTTTCCAATGCCTTATAGATAGCACTATCTATATTGAGCGTTTTATTATCAATTTGCGTAAAATGTCTTGATGGGTTTTGCCAAGAGTTTATATAAGGTGCAAAAACTGTTATTGTCCCAAAGTATGTGGCTATAAAAAAAAGAAATACACCAAATAATCCTATCACGGTATGTGCTCTTCTTAGATAAAATAAATATTTTCCACTCAAGTTCATCAAACTACCTTTAGTAAAAACATCAGTAAAAAGGCAGATAAAAAAACTTTTAGTAAACTTTGCATCAAGTTTTTTGAAAACAAAATCCATATACCATAAAAACTTATTAAAATAGGCGTAAATATCATAGATGGAACCATCTTGATAGCATAATCACCAATGATGAATTTTGAAACTAACATCATGGTTAAAAAAGCTAATAACAAAGCAGCCATACAAGATATACTGCCATGAACCCAGCCAATTTTTGACTTAGGTTCATAAAAGTAGGTTTTAAATTTTTCTATCATATAGCGTTTAGAACTTATAAGCAAGTGTTACTTTTATATTTCTACCTGGCTCGTAGTCAGTTGTATATCCAAAGCCCTCAAAATATCTATTTTCTGAGATATGAGAAGAGTAGTATTTATCAAAAATATTATCAATACCTACAACTGCGGATAACCCTTTTATATTTTTTGGTTGGTATTTAAATGCTATATCATGTATATTATATGATTTTTTATCAGCATATTGACCACCACTAGAAGAGGGAATATCATCCTCTTTTAACACAACCAATGATTCCCAAGCTAAGTCAATATTTTTATTAATCTGATAATGAAGGGCTAATGAGATACTATCACCTGGTTCTTGCACTAAAGATTCTTTAGTTTGTTCAAATTTTGAATTTGAATGCGCATATGTGATCAGTGATTTTAAAGCCCCTTTGTTATAAACAAAACTGGATTCAAATCCATCAATATCAAGATTACCCATATTTGACATGGCATTCCATTTTTGATCAATATAATCTTTGATGGTTGTTTGAAAGTATTTAAAAGAGAAACCTATATCATCTGCACCAAGAATACTACTTTTAATATATCTAAATCCAAACTCTTTATTGATTCCCGTTTCGGATTTTAAATCTGTATTGTCTTCAACTACTATTCTATTGGCTGCTAATACATCAACCATCTCAACACCTTTATAAAGTGTCGTACCACTTGCAAGTAGCGTTAAATCATCGTTTACAAAGTATTCCCCTGATAATCCAAAAGTTATTTTATCATCATCAATTTTACCGTAAGCACCATCTAACTCATATTTATTAAACCGAATACCTGGTGTTAAAACTAAGCCATTATCAAAATCTATAGCATCTTCAATAAAGAAAGCGAGTGATTTTGCCTCTTCATTATCTCCATATTTGACCCCATCCCAAGTAACTTTACTTGTTTGCTTGTCATATAGTCCACCATAAGTCAACACATGCAACATTGCACCTGATTCAATATTTGATTGGGCTTTTATATTAATTCCAATAATTTTTACTGTGCCTTTTAATTTACCTTCAAGGTTTGTACCAGGGGTAGTGATACCAAATGGTGGTCTTACTGGTTTACCACTACTTAACGGACCTTCATATCTTTCTAATTCATTTTCATTAGAAAATATTGTAGTATTTAAAAGTAAATTATCTCCTAAATTTATTTTATGTTTTAATGTGATAGTTTCTCTTAGATATTCGGTTGGGAAAGTATCTAAACTTGTTCTTGCTTCATTATATTCTCGACCAAAGTCTGGTCTTGGTGCATAATCACCTTCATCCATTAATCTATCATAAGATAGAGATATTCTTTGTGTATCACTTAAATCAACTCCAAACTTTACGAGTGTATTATTTACTGTGCCATCTACACCAAATGTTTTAGTACCATCTCCATCTTCCCAATTATTTTTATCTAAATAGTTATGATATAGTAGAAAATCTATATTTTTTGATACTTGTCCATAAGTTGAGATAGAACCGCCTAGGCTATCATTTGAATTATATGTGGTAGATATTCTTCCTCCAAACTTTTTTCTATTATCAAGCATCTCTTTCCCCTCTTTTGTTTCAAAAGCAACAGAACCACCTAAACTACCACTGACAATAGAATTAGTACCAACTTGAATATCTGCTTTTTTCAAAATATCTGGGTTAATTAGTAGGTTTCCTATATGATGAAACATATTTGCGTTTTGAATTTTTACACCATCAAGTGTAATATCTAGATTTTCATCTTGCAAACCCCGAATATTAATTCTATTATTAATAGAGTGCGTTCCACCAACATCAACACCTGGAATATCTCTTAATAGATCACTAAGATGATCAGCTTGTTTTGTTTCAATTGATATCTCATCTAAAGATGAACTAATTACTTCAGTTCCCCATACATCCACAGTTTCCAATTCAGTAGTTTCAGCATTTATACTTGTATTTAAGATGACTACCGAGACTATTACACTCAACAAAATATTCTTATTTTTCATCATTTTTCCTTGTTTAAATTTATATCTTAAGTATTTCAACAAAAATTAAAAGTTATAATATAATTTTTGCTGGAAATGATATTAAGAATCATAACCAAGAATAATCACATACAAATCACAAAAAGGATTTTTTTGCAAAAATATTTAACTTTTTTAGAAAATGAGATAAATATATTGATTGTAGAAGATGAAGCAGTGTTGGCTTTTGAGATGGAGCAGACGCTAAATGAACTTGGATATGGCGTAACGGGTATAGAAACAACTGCACAAAATGCTATAACACATGCGAGTAAAAATAAACCAGATTTGATCTTGATGGATATAAACCTAAAAGGAAGAGAATCAGGTATACAAGCTGCAAAAACTATATGGCAATCTTATAAAATACCTATTATATTTCTCACATCATATTGTGATGATAATACCATAAAGGATGCGATGCATAGTGAACCTTATGCGTATTTGATAAAACCGTGTAGAGATAAAGAACTTAAAGCTTCAATCAAAACAGCTTTGCATAAACATAACTATTTTTTTACAAATAGAGATTCACTTGATTCTAAAAAGCAAATACAAAGGATCATAAAACTAGATAATAATTTTAGCTTTGATAAAGGGAAAGGTTTACTCTTTTATCAAGATAAGGTCTTAAAACTAACAGGGAAAGAGTTAAAGTTTTTTGAAATTTTAACAGATCATCTTGGTGAACCAGTAAGTTTTGAAAAGATAAACAATTATATATGGAGAGAGCCTTTATAC
>JADGDK010000011.1:22688-44917 GCA_016744895.1 Campylobacterales bacterium
CGATATGGGCAAACTTAGAACTTTAGTATATAGGATAAGAAATAAAGTTGGTTTTGAACTTTTTGAAAATGTTTACGAACTGGGATATAAGTTAAAAGTAGTTTAAGTGCCAACACCAAAAATAGATTCACTAAATAATAAAGTTATCTTAGCATTTATCATTTTAGGGCTTTTTTTATTAAGTGTTCTTTTTATTTTAATCGTTCCAAAAATGCAAAAAGAGCAGAAAAGTTATGCAATTAATCAAATAGACAGTATGATCTCATTAACAAATCAGCAGTTAAAATTTGCAGTTAAAACGCTCATAAATCATATAAAAATCAGACAAGAAAAACTCGATTCCATATTAAAGTATGAGCTCTCTAAAGTTCAATACAAATTACAAGAAAATAATATAAGTGCAAAAAGTTTAAGTAGTGATACATATCAATGTAATATTTATATCCTCGATCAAAATAATAATACAATACTTAAGACTACTAAAGAGACGCTTGATCAAAATATTATAAACCAACTCATTTATAATGAATTGATAGAAATTAAAAATAATAACGAATCAGTTTGTCCCAATGGAATAAAACAACTTTTATATGCAAGTAAGATAAAAGATACAAATAATTCTGTTGTAGTATCTTACGATTTACAAAATTTCAATAAAAAAAGTGTTTACTTTGAAAGTAAAATAAAAGCAGATATGCAAAAAAGTTTTTCCCTTACAAAAGATATTCACAAAGGGAAGATATATCTTATGTGGATAGATGTAGAAAATGCGCAAAATAATACACAAGCTTTATATCAATCAAGTGATCAATATTTCAATAAAAAATACTGTATTAGTCAAATGTCAAATGTCAAATATCCACAAACAGGTTTATTAACAGCAAAAGAAATTTTAGATGCAGCTGATAAAAAACCCATTATGCATTTTCTTGATTCAGCGCAAAACAAAGGTCAGTTTATTTACCCAGCCTTAACGTGGGTGCGAAGCGTCAATGATAATCCTAAAAGAAAATTATTATTTATCACAAGTGTGTATCTAAAAGATATTGATAATAAACTTGATTCATCCTTTTGGAAAATTCTACCAGCTTCACTTATAGCGCTACTTTTTGCAATATTTTTTGGTTACTTTTTGTTAAGAAAACTATTTAAAAGTATAACGATCTTAACGACTACTGCAAAAATGGTAAATGAAGGAAATATGACTTATAGAAGTGGTATTACGGAGAAAGATGATATTGGTATATTGGCAAATACCTTTGATAATATGTTAGATTCTATTGAAAAAAATATCAATGAATTGGATAATCAGGTTGAAATTAAAACCAAAGAGTTAAGAAGTTCATTAGAAGATAGAGATACACTTTTAAAAGAGATCCATCATAGAGTAAAAAATAATCTGGCAATGACTATTAGCCTTATTAAACTCCAAAAATCAAAACTAAAAGATGAAGAAACAACAAGTGTACTAACTGATATTCAAGAGAGAGTATATACAATGGAATTACTTCATCGAAAACTTTATGAATCAAAAAATTTAAGCTCTATAGATTTTAAAAAGTATGTAATAGATTTGGTCGATGATTTATATATAACTTACGGACAAGATAAAAATATAAAAATAAGCATTGATATCATTGATATTTTTATGAATATAGAGTATGCTTTACCTTGTGGGCTAATTATAAATGAGTGTGTAACGAATTCTTTTAAATATGCATTTTTAGAAAATAAAGGGAGCCTATATATTTCTTTAAAAAAAGAGCAAGATTTTTATATCTTAAAAATCTGTGATGATGGGATTGGTATACCCTCAGAAGTTGATACTTATAGATCTAAAACCTTAGGACTCCGTTTGATTAACTCTATCGCAAAGGGTCAACTTTTAGGTGAATTATCATACTCAAATAAGGAACTTTCTATGTTTGAGATTAGATTTAATATCAATCATACTGCCTAACGTGATGTTAAGAAATAGTTTTTTAATAATCACCCCTCTAAAGAAATATTTTAACAAATCTTATTTTGTATTGTCATAATGATAGATGATGTAATGTATCCCCTCTGTAAATGCAATACTTTTTTATTTAAAAGTTTCCTATACAAAGAAGATACATTAGCTCTATTTATCCCTCATACAAAGTTTATAACTTAAAAAAGAATACAAAACCAAGTCGCAGTGTAATTTCCTCTTTTTGATCTACTAAAGGTGAGTCTATCACTGTATCATCTAACCTTTTATATTTTGCAGGCCAATAATGCCAAATAAATCTGTCAAACGATATCTCATGTTAAGTTTAACATAAGGTTCAAATGAATCATCAGGGCTATATGTAGCATAGTTTGAGGTCGCTTTTTGCGAAGATACTCCATATAAATAATCATTTGTTTTTTCATCACTCCATAAGAGACCCAATTTTGGTTCAATAGTTAATTTATCAAACACCATAGGTTTACTGACTTGTGTCAAAACACGCCAGCCTTGGGATCGATCAGAAACATCTCTATCAACCAATGCCAATAGCTCGAAACATTCACTTTTTCTCTTCAAAGAGAAATTGAGGTTGCCCCTTCCAGATAACTCGTCCATTATTTTTAATGCCTCATTATCATTTCTATCAAGACTTGTAAAATCAATAGACACCCCAGCACCTACCGAGTAGACATTGTCTCTATACATGTATGCACCAAACCTTGTCCCTTCAGCATAAAAATTTTCATGTTGAATAAAGAGCATAGGAATAAATTTAGTAGCAGTATCTACTCCATCATATACAGAGTAAATATGTTCTCCCGCTACACCCACCGCACCTCTTATCTTATACTCACTTGCTTGAAGTGACAATCCTATACTCATCATAAATAGTATAAATACGTTTAACTGCTTCATCTTTTCTCCTTAAAAATAATATTCAAATTTTGCTACCATGGTCAATGCGCGACCAA
Organism: Campylobacterales bacterium; assembly: GCA_016744895.1. Taxonomy (GTDB): domain Bacteria; phylum Campylobacterota; class Campylobacteria; order Campylobacterales; family QNZT01; genus SZUA-1433. The sequence continues at coordinate 25,635 of JADGDK010000011.1, forward strand.
AACTCCCATATTCACTCTCTCCTTGTCCAAACATCCTTCGTGCTGATAGACTGATGATAAGATCCTTTTGTGCACTATACTGCATCTCAATCTGTCCTAATGCACTTGTATCTTGAGGATTTATAAATGCTAATAGATGCATATCTACTCCTGGTTTTAGTGCATTAATATTGATTTGAGTAAAAAGTGTTTCTTGGCTTATCTGTTCTTCATTGACTTGATGATGTTTGCGTATGGCTAAAAGTTGGTTTTTAAATGCCTTGTTATCCTGAAGTTCAAAATAGCGATTCCAAGATAATTTATCCATACCACCACTATTGATGATATACTCTATCGTGCTCACTATGTTGTTATCACTGGTGTAACTTAGTCCCAAACTCCCTTGATAGATATAATTTTGCTCTGCATCAAAAACCTTTTTCACTGCCTCTGATAGTCTCAACGCTTCAATCGATTTGGAGATACTTTTTTGTGCATGTTTTAAATTACATTCATTGTAAAATATCCAATTGTCTACTGCAAAACTGAGATTTAAACCAACATTTAATCCCTCTTCATTATGATGTAAAATCCACGAAGAAGAGAGACCATCATAAAGTTTCAAATCCATATAGAGTGAAGCTCTATCTTTATAGTTTGTTGTATCCAACAATAATCCAACTTTCTCTTTATCACTCCATATCTTGTTTTTTTTGACAGAAATTCTGGGAGCATAAAGCATCTTAAGTGTTGTCCTATCTAAGAAAAGTGTACTTTGCACCAGTAATGTTCCCAGTCTGTTTTCTCGTCTCTCACTGGGTATAAGAGAGTCAAAGATTAATCCTCCTCCTTTAAAATAGTCTGTAGCGTTATATCCTCTGGCGACACCTTCTCTTATATTGATCCGACCCATCTCCAAAAAATGATCAGATGCTAAATCGATTCGGCGATAAAGCTCTTTTACATTAAGCTTTATCGCTTTAAAATCACTACTCACATCATAATCTATGAAAAAGTTGTCATGATGAAAGTTTTGATAAAAAATAGCTGTTTTATTTTCACTGTTATTCTCCATCTCATTTTCATATTGCATTTTGAGTCGTGATGTAAAAGTACGCTCTTTAGTTGTAAAAATGGCTTCAGAGACTTCTTCATCAAAAAAGTCAAGCTCTTGAGCATAAAGCACAAGTACACTTGACAAAATTAATACCAAAATCTTCATCTTTAATTTCCCAAAAACTTAGGTAGGTAATCGCGTCTAAACCAAAAGTCAGGTATCTCCATGTTTTTGGCATTGGCAAATTGCATTTTGGTTGCTTTACTTTTATCAAACCCATCAAATATCAATACTTCGGTAGGTCTGATTACTCCTAAAACATCTTTGAACTTTCGATAATAAACATCTTTTAATAACTTTTTTGTAGCAGTATAAAATTTACTTCTTACGGGATAAAAACTCTCTTTATCCACCCAGTAATCCACAAGCGGATAACTCACGTTACTGCTTTTTGCTTTTAATCGCAGTAGATAACAGTTTCTGCTTTTTTTATCACCATCTATCATCGCTTCTTCACCCAATAAAGTACTTTCATAGTCAAGTGCAAAATTGCTACTCATGACATCTCCGTTAGAAGATTGTCCTAATAACCTTTGTTGTGGTGATATCCTAATACTCGCTTTTGCGTTAGGGTCATAAAACCACAAATTATCCCCATCTCTCATGATGAGCTTATTGTGATCTTTTTTGGGCGCTAACATCTTCACAAGCGTGCGGTACTGTCCAGAGTTATCTTCAATCTTTGAATAGATACTCACAAGCATCGTATCTCTCTTCTTTGCGTGAATATATTCAGTAATAAAACAGCGTTGATAAAATGACTCACTCACATTACGCACCGCGTCACTCTTTTTGATAATCTCCTCAGCGCTGATACTCCATAAAGATGAAACCCATAAAAGTAGTAATAATATTTTCTTCATAGCCATACCCTTTAGTGATGTCTCAAGGCATCAACAATAGGCATATTTGCTGCTTTATTTGCAGGAAAAAATGCTGAAAACATACTAATCACAACCAATACAAGCCAAATAACAATAATCAATAAAGGGTTTTCTAAAAGATGTAATATCAAGAGCGTATCACTACTATTTGAGGGCGGTGACCAAGTAATATCTGAATGATTAATAACTGTCGTCACAACATAGGCTAAAAAAACACCCAGTGTTGCACCCATCAAACCTATCATCGCACCTTCTAAAACAAAGTATTTTCTGATATCCCTTCGTTTAAGTCCAATAGCGCGTAGTGTGCCTATCTCATGGTAACGCTCCATCACACTCATCGTCATCGTATTTGACACGGTAAATAAAACGATAATGGCAATAATCACTGAAACAAAGCCAAAAACCACACCAAACATATTGAGTACTTTGCTAAACTGTGCATTGAACTCTTCAAGGGTGATTATCTCTAACGCCCATTTTTTTGTCTTAAAGAGTGCTTGGAGTTGTTGCTGTATCTCTTCAAGTTTTTCAGACTTTTTAAGTTGAATGACAATAGAATTTACTTTTTTCTCACCGCTTCCATAAAGCAGATTTTGTGCGACTTGAAGTGGTAGTCCTACAAATCTATCATCAAGATTTTTGATACCTCTATTCCATACGGTATTAATTTCAATTGAAGCAATATTTGGCGCACCATTAGCGGATGAGACCATCATATCTACAGATGCGATATTTTGTTTTGTAGTTGACTGATAAAAACTGCTGATATCTTTATCTACTAGACTGTTTACCTCTGTTTTTGGTATCAGACACCCTTTGATATGCAGTGCTTCACATAGATCCAAATTGACCGCTAAACCATTACCAATAATCCCTTTTTCTACTAACAAACTCTCCAAAGGAATTTCTTCTCTCTCTAATCCTAATCCAAAACCATCCCAAGTCTGCATTAATATCTGCTCTTTTGCCTCCATGCCAACCCCTAAAAATGTTTGAGAACTATTTTTAACAGGGTTCCCTACAATTCCATTAATCATCAGAATTGGGGTTATGACATCAATCTTTGACATGAGAGAACTCTCTTTGATCCCATGGATAATCTCCTTGTAGTGTGCCATATCATAGGTGCCTGTCTTTGCCAAACCATATTTAAAGAACCCCTCTTTGTGTATATGCAAGTGTCCACTATTTCTCACAATATTTGTTTGCATCCCATAAAAGATACTAGAGACAAAAGCCCCTATCAATAGTGATGCAAGTCCTCCTATGGCGATGGCTAATACACTCATAGTGGTACGTCTTTTATTTCTTAAAGTATTTCTAAAAGCAATTTTCAGACTATTTTTCATCATCTTCCTCCAGTCCACCATCTTTGAGTGTGTAAATTTCATCTGCATGACTTAAAATCTCTTTATCATGAGTAGAAAATACAAAAGTGGTGTTATAGTACTTTTTCATATCCAACATCAAAGAAATAATCTCACTTCCTGTAACAGAGTCTAGATTGGCTGTAGGTTCATCTGCCAATACCAATAAGGGTTTTTTTACCAGTGCTCTAGCAATTGCCACCCTTTGTCTCTGCCCTCCACTTAATTCTGAAGGCATATGTTTTGTAAAATCTTGTAAACCGACAGCTTCGATATATTCACTGACAACTTTATGACGTTGTTTTTTACTTTGATTTTGTAGTAATAAGGGAAACTCAATATTTTCATAAAGATTTAAAACAGGGATAAGATTAAAGTTTTGAAATATATGACCTATTGTATTCCCTCTAAATTGTGATAATTGATTATCTGTGAATTTGGAAAGTGCCATATCATTGATATGAATTAACCCTTGTGAAGGAGTATCAATAGCCCCTAAGAGATTTAAAAGGGTACTTTTTCCACTGCCTGATTTTCCAATGATAAACGTAAAAGTCTCTTTATAAATGGATAGATTTATCTCTGTCAGTGCTTGGATTTGGATATCACCAAGAGGGTAGCTTTTATTTACCTCTTTACACGTTGCAATCATCTCTTTCATTGGATTGCCTCTAGTTTATTTTTAAGAATTTTGATCCGTGATGTATCTATCGCAGTTTCATATGAACGATACTGCATCTGATTTGCTGTATCAAAAAGAAGTACACTTAGTCCATGCTCTTTAAATTGAGATTTTTTAGAGACTTCACCACTCCAATCTAATAATATCCATTGAGATTTTTTTTGTGGAAATTTACCTCTGGCATAAAACCTTAACAATGAAGGCACGTGATGCATATCGATAATATTTACAATAGTGATATCTTTAGAAATAGCTTCTCTTACCTTTTGGATAAACTGTTTACGTAAATCTTTATGCTCAAGCTTTCCACCTATGATGATAAATTTTTGGCCCAATAAATCTTTTTTTTGATGTGTTTGTTCAAACTGATCTTCTAAGATAAATGAATCATCCATCGCATAAAGTGAAATCTTTAATAGCGTTAATAAAATAACAATACTAAAATGTCTTTGCATCTTCTCTCCTCATAAATGTCATGAGGAAATGATAAAAGATGAATCTAAATCAATATTTCAGATTTTTTAATGAAGTTTAATAAAAGGGAGTATTTACTTTTTTTGTAAATAAAAAATATTTTGTTTATCAGTATACTTGTAGGTACACTTGAGCGATAATAATGCAGCAATCTTTTGCACGATATACAAGCCTAGTCCTAACCCATGACTCTCTTTTGCAAAAGGTGTTTTATACGATTCTAAAGGTTGAGGTAATCTCTCCCCTTTGTTTATAATCGTGATTTTATTACACTCAAGTACAATCTGTACCTGTTTATCAGGTGCATACTTCATCGCATTGTCTATTAAGTTTTTAAGGGCTAAAGAGAGTAGTTCAAAATCACTTTGAAACCATCCCTCTTCTACCACGACTAAGGATATATGTTGCGCTATCTCTTTTTCGTCCATCAAGGTGAGTTCTAAGGCATTTTCAACAAGATCTATCGTACTACATTTTGCATTTTTTACACTATAACATGAAGAGAGCATTTTTTCTACTTTTGAAAACTCTTCTATCAGTAAATTCAATCTTTCAAATACCCGCTCATAACCTTTTTTAAGTGTTGCATCTTCTACAAATTCATTTAAAAGCTTACCTTTTGCAATAGGTGTTTTTAGCTCATGCATCAAAGTACGCAAAAAAAGTTGTCTTGAATCAATCATAGCTTCTACTCTTCGCAAGGCACTATCTAAAGCGTTCGCCACATCCCCTATCTCATCTTTTCGATTACTTTTCATCGAGATATTTAAATTGTCTTCTGTGATATACTGAATCTTCTCTTGTAGCTTTTTGAGTGGTTTGAGACTATGCATCAACCAAAAATAAAGCCCAAAAAGAAAGAAAAGAGAGAGTAGATAGAGTATTACCGTGCGGTTTAAAAAAGGTCTATCCGCCACATCTTCTAATAACTGTATATATTTGGGGTGTTGAATATAAAGATAAAAATCACCTAATACTCTTAACATCTTGATCTGACTCTGTGTTGCATTTTTGTCAAGTTCAATCACCGCTTTATTTAAAACTTCTTGATGCCTCTGTTTTGATGCTACTAACTTAAAATCACTCTCATCCAAAAATGTTTTTAACGCTTTATTTTGTATATCAAGGTTGGGTACTTGGTAAATATTTTCCATTAAAAATGCCATTTGCGTATAGCGTTTCTCTTTTATCGAGATATCTTCTTTTTTTTGCATATAAAAATAGATAGTAAAAAATGCACTTAAAAAAACAAAAGCAATTAAAAATACAATACGTACTTTATAGTAAATACTCATCTGCATATACTCTGAGAATTATGCAAGTCTATATCCCAAACCACGTATATTTTTAATCTCTGCGCGATTTTCTAACTTTTTACGCAAACGGCTAATAATCACAGAGAGAGAACTCTCATTGCTATTTTGAAAGATATCTGAACCATAGATAATCTGCTCTTTTGAAACGGTTGAACCTTCATTTTTGATAAGAAGTGCTAAGACGGTATACTCCGCAGGCGTGAGATGGAGTATCTCATCATGGTATGCAATAGTCGTTTTGGATTCATCGACAACAAAGCGTTTTGTACTACTCTCTTTGAGTTTATGGCAACGCCTAAGCACCGAAACAATACGTGCATACATCTCTTGTGGATCGTAAGGTTTAGGGAGATAGTCATCCGCTCCCATCTGCAACCCCAAAACCTTATCACTAAGATCTGATCGAGCTGAAGATATAATAATAGGAATATCATGTTGTGATACTACCCTTTTACATACTTCTAAACCATCCATATATGGGAGTGTTAAATCTAAAATAAGCAAATCATACTGATGAATACCTGCACTTAACCCAAGTAAAGGATCTGTAAAATTTGTCACTGAGATATTATAACGTTTAAGATAATTTATCAGTAACTGTGCAAACTCTTCATCGTCTTCTATCATCAAAATAGTTATCATAATGCACTCTTTTTTATCTATTATAATCTTGTCATCTTAATGAAGTTTAATAAACACACTGTTTTAGATGCTGGTATATTATATCCTACTTCATAAGGCTTAACTAAATCAAAATTAATTCAATTTTCATTACAATACTATATGTCATATGATTTTTCAAATATTACCATTTTATATGTAGAAGATGAGGCATTGATCCGTCAAAATGCCGTAGAGTATCTAGAGCGTATCTGTGCTAAAGTACTTGAAGCAGAAGATGGACATCAATCTATTAAAATCTACGAAAAAAACAAGCCTGATATCATCATCACTGATATCAAAATGCCTAAACTAAACGGCTTAGAAATGGCTAAAAAGATACGCCAGATTGATAAAAAAACACCAATTATCATTGCTACAGCACATACCGAAACCCATTATCTTTTGGACGCTGTAGAGTTACAACTAATCAAATATATCGTCAAACCCATCACCGCTGTCAAACTCAAAGAGGCACTTAATCTTGCCTATGAATATTTACAAACAGATGAGAGTAATATCAAAAAGTTCACACAAAACTGCTTTTACGATACACTTAACAAAACACTACTTATCGATAATAAAATAGTAAAACTCACTAAAAATGAGATACTACTCTTGGATCTACTGGTCAAAAACCACCAACGGGTTGTCACTTATACAGAGCTAGAAAATCTAATTTGGTATGAAGAGGGAATGAGTATCGATGCACTTCGTTCACTGATAAGGAGTGTTCGTAAAAAACTTCAAGGTAATTTTATAGAAAATGTTTCAGGAATCGGATATCGGTGTAATATGATGTAAGAGAGAATAGACTGTTGTCTATTTCTCATCTAAAATAAGTCCAAATCTCCCCTCAAATGTACCATTTTGATCATACCCTGCACCTAATGAAATAGAACCATGTGTACTTTGCGAAAGTGTTTTCCAATTTTTAGCATCTGGACTTACCCAAGCAACTTTTTCATTTGTACCAATATAAATATAGAGATCCTCTTTTAGAACCATCTTCACCTCTGTACCCTGTGCATCAACAAATACATCACCTTCAATCTTTACTTTCATAGGAAATGGTGTACCCGCAGGGATAAAAGTAATACGCTCATTCGTAGTCAGTGTAGACTTTTCCCCCTGTTTTACAATCGGCTTTATAATTGTTTTTTGTGTAGTTATAGGCTTTGACGCGCATCCTGAAAATGTAAATAGTAGTGCTAAAGATGTCACACTTATAATGTTTTTTGTTCTCATGCTAATTCCTTTAAATCTTAAGTTTTAAGGAGTTTAACGGAAAAAGATGAGCAAAAAATGAGATTTTTTTCATTTTCCCCTCATTTTTTTTTGCTAAAGTACACTTATGAGAATATTTATTATGATCCTTACACTTTTCCTTTCCACCTTGCTCGCCGATGAAAAGCATATCATTACAGAAGGATTTACCTATAAAACTGCAGATAAAAACATTACTATAGAAACAATTTCAAACTATGATACTTACTTTGTCAAAGCAGATGAAAACACAACATTTGATGATGTAAATAACACAATACACTGGATCAAACTAAAACTTAAAGATGATTTAGAGAGCGGTACTTATGTTGGGGTATACGGTTATGTAGATTTTGATCTCTGTTCATTTACACCTCAACAATCTATACGAAAATCTAAACTCTACGGTAGTTATAACATCTCATTTGAGTATCAAAAAGGACGAGATGCACAAATCTATTATATACGATTGTTGCCTATTACTAAGGACTACCCCATTTATGTTCAAGCAATCAGCAATAAAAACTATTATGACTGGTTAAATAATCAATTTGTCTATCTTCTTATCGCTGGAGTTGTACTAGGATTGATACTTATGGCTGCTATTTATAATAGTGCACTTTATATGAAAACCAAAGAAAAATCATTTTTATACTACGCATTGATGCAAACATTTATGGTCTCTGTACTCTTTTTTCATACAGGTATGCCAAAGATGATCTCGCACTATTTTATAGCCAATTCATTCATCTATGAATATCTATCCTTGATTACCTCATTTTTTGCAGTACTTTTCACACGTAGCTTTTTAAATACAAAACAGTACTTACCAACACATGACAAGGTACTAATTTTTTATCTATTTTTAATCATAATAGATATGTTTATTTATATCAAACCAATCATTTCGGACTACAATCTTTACTCTATTACTACTGCATATTTTCTTTTGGTAGGTTTCCTTCGTATGAGACAAGGATTTCAACCTGCTCAATTTTTTGTGATCGGATGGGCTGCGCTCATGTTTGGAATTTTAGTAGTAGAATATTTTGAACAATATGCCTTCTTTGATACAATGCTCCTTGGCTCTGCAATCGAAGCAATCATGCTTGCAATCGCACTTGCTTATAAGATAAAACAACTGCAAGATGAAAAAGAACAACAAAAAGAGTTGATGATACACCAATCAAAACTCGCGGCCATGGGAGAGATGATAGGAAACATCGCTCATCAATGGCGCCAACCCCTTACACATCTCTCTTATATTCTCATGAACCTTGAAGAGATAGAGGATAAAAAAGCACGAAGCAAAAAAGTAGTTGAAGGAACAAAACAATTAGAGTTTATGTCACATACTATCGACGACTTTAAAGATTTTTACGCTCCGCAGAAAGAGAAAGAATATTTTACACTTGCAGATCAAACACGCCATGTATTAGAACTTATCAAACTTCAAGATATTGAGCTTATACTAGATATCCAACAAAACCTAACGATCTTTAACTATAAAAATGAGTTTAAACAAGTACTTCTCAATGTACTCTCAAATGCAAAAGAGACGCTGATACAAAGAAACATTAAAAACCCTACTATTATGATCAGCATAAATAAAAATCAAATCACTATAGAAGACAATGCTGGAGGAATTAAAGAGAAAAATATACAGAAAATATTTGAGCCCTATTTCACTACTAAAGAGAAAAGTTCAGGTATCGGACTCTACATGTCAAAGATTATTATTGAGAAAAATATGCAAGGAGAGCTGAGAGTTGTAAATAGTGATAAAGGTGCACTATTTACAATTCAACTCCCCTTGTAACATAAATTAAAATGCTGCTCGTTTATGATCAATACTATATTTTCCAGCACCTAATAATATAATCACTACCGCACTAAGTAGATAAAACATCTGTAACTCTACCGCCCACGCACCATGTTCAGTAAGTTTAAAGATATCTCCCATATGTACAAGTGCAATAGCCACCAGCATATTAAACGCCAATATCGCAGCACTTACTCTAGTACAAAATCCTATAATCAAAAGAATAGGAACAATAACCTCCCCAACATATACACCATAAGCCATAAATGCAGGTAATCCTTTGGCAGTAAGCATCCCTTCAATAAATCCTGTTCCATGCAACACTTTGGCTGCACCATGAAAAAGCATCATCCCTCCAACACTTACACGTAAAATCAATTTTGCAATATCTTCTTGCATTGAGTCTCCTTAGAAATTTTCAAAGATTATAACTTTAGAGTGTGTAGCGTTTGTTTATTAAAAAAATGAGTAAATTTTGATTTATACTATAGGTACATAAATTTCTGTTAAAAGCTCCGCTTCACTAACCATCATAGGTGAATTAAGATACTTCTCAAATGGTGGAAGATCCCTAAAAGTATAACCATTATCTGTAGCCCATGCATAGAGTGCCATCCAAGCATCCATGGCTTTATCATATCCACCTTGATAACTAAGCATTGCATATTTTCCATCAGATATAGTTTTAGTTTCGATCCCTTTTTGGGCTAATTTCTCAATCTCAATTTTATCCATCACAATGGAAGCATCATAACGAATATCTTTCTCAACTGTTGTACTAGGATCATCATGACAGATACCTATAAATTCATGCAACGCGAAACTTAAAGATCCATCTTGAAACTTTTTACCACCTTTTTCCATCTCCTCCAAAAGTTTTTGCCATGCTATTTGTGAACTCTTTTCATAAGCACCTGTTGCGCGCTTACAAACGATATAGGATTCATCTCTTTGTACTATTTTTGGTATTTGCATCATTTTATCCTTATATGAACGTTGTAGATCAACGTGTCTATTTCTGTACTCTCGGGGACTTAAGCCAAATATCTTTTTAAATGCTTTGTTAAAGCCATTGGGTGTTTCAAACCCCGCATCAAGTGCAATCTCAATGATAGACTTATCACAATCTAACACATGTAATGTTGCTCTTTGTAGTCTTAACTTTGTCACATACGATATCGCTGATTCTCCGACACTTGCTTTAAAAATCCGACAAAAATGATATGGAGAGTATCCAGCTTCACGTGCTAAAATCTGTACATCCAAACCATCATCTAAATGTGTCTCTATGAAATATAAAACTTTTAACATCTGGGGATTCACAACGTCTCCTTATATCTTTTTGTTAGCAGCATTATAGAAGTTTTTAAGCTATTTGTCTTGTCCTAGATTGCTATAATAAATCCAACTCATCAAAAGTCTCTCAATCGATACAATTTTACATGATAAAGTGATGAAACCTTTTTACAAATATCTACGATATCTTTTATAGTTTATTATAATTCTATTTATAGTTTTGACATAAATAGACAAAATAGCTATAATAGACAAAAGGAGTTTATTATGGAGACAATATCGGCATCTGAAATAAAACAAAATAGCTCACTCTTGCAAAATGCACTAAGAGATGATCTGCTCATCACAAAAAGAGACAAACCTTTTGTCGTCGTAATGGACTATAAAAAATACCAAGCACTTATTAATCCATCTAAAGATCCAAATCAAAAAGATTGGATGGATGAAGCATTTGGGGTAATGGAAAAAAATGAGTCTGAAGAGTTATTGGAAACTATCTATAGTTCACGCGTAAATAAAGAGTAAGACAGCATGATACTTGATACAGATACTATCAGTTTCTATCTACGTGGAGATGAAAATATCTATAAAAAATTTCAAGAAAATCGTAACAAACTCACTTCTACTTCGATAAATTATGCTGAATTAATTTTTGGTCTTAAAAAAAGAGATAATAAAAATCTTTTGCCAAAAGTTGAACTTATCTTTGACAATATAAAAATCTATGAGTTTGATAAAAATGCGGCAAGAGTATTTGGCATACTCAAAGCCAAACTTTCAAATAATGGCACTATTGTTGCGGATATGGATTTGATGATAGCAAGTATTGCTATAGCCAATAAGGAAATTTTGATCTCTAATAATTTGAAACATTTTAAGAAGGTTAAAGGTTTAATGGTGGAAAGTTGGGTTTGAAAAGACAAGATTATTATTTAAGTAACATTGAAATTCCATTACTTGTCAATTTAAACGCTTTTATAGAGATACATAATTGCAGACAAACAACTTTATGTGATGCAAAAAAACTGTCTAAACTATCAAAAGATAATGAAACTTCAGAATTTAGTGAAGAGCATATTAGACAACTTTGGCAATTAGGTTTTATAAATGCTGATCTTATTATCTCTGAACATATACTTGATACTGAAAATTTAATTCTTATCAAAGAAGACGATAGATGTTACCATTATACTGATATTCGTAAACTTCAACCTAGAAAAGATGGCTATTGTGGCATTTTAGATGAGCTAGAAGAGTTTCCAAATGACATAAAGCTGTTCTTTCACCCTTTTAGATGTTATGTACTTTATCATATAGAACGAACTCTTAAGCAAGGAGTCCATACGATGGTATATTTGAAAAACCATGATGGATTCAATATCATCCATAACCAACTAACAGAAGCTAAAATTCAATGGCTTGCAACAGAAAGCACTATTGATTTATTCTTTTATTGGAATTATATAACATTTATTTCAATCTTATTAGAACCTCCCACACACAGTATCATTCATCAAAAAATTACTATTACACATAAAACCATAGAAGATACAGAAAAAGCAATAATGCAATTGCACCACGAATCAAAAACAGTTTTACAACAAATTGGTATTGAAAAATTACAATACTTTCGAGATGAAATATGCCGAGATGCTGATAGATTAGATAAAAATAGGAAGTTACATTTAATTATCAGACTTATGAATGATCAATCTCGAAAATATATTACAGGAAAAATTGCTGGAGCTGTTTTATTTAAAGAACAAGTCGAAATATACAGACGTCATATAGAAGAAGTATTTGAGACAAAAATTCCAGAAGAAGATGAGTGTGGTTTTGCATCTGTAAATACAAAATATAAATTAGAAGCTCATGGCAGTTACCGGCTTCTTGATGGTGAACGTATTGTAGTCAATCAATTTATAAGAGGTTTAGGACTTGACTATGGAATTCGTGTTAATGTCTATGTAGAAGGTGATACAGAATATTATGCAATAAAAACGGAATTTGAAAAAACCAATCACGTCAATATAATTAACTTAAAAGGGGCATTTGCAGAGTCAAGAGGTAAAGGATTATCTTTTCGAGAAAATCTAAGAAATGATAAAAATTCAAAAATTTTTAGTGTCATAGTTTTTGATAATGATGTAAGCGATAACGTACGTGCTATGAAAAAGGCAATAGAAGATGATGAGGTTGTCGGAAGATTCTTTATTTCTAAACCAGATTTTGAATTTGAAAATTTTTCTTTAGAAGAATTGAGCGATATAGTCATAACACTTTCTCATGAATATGGCATAGATATTGATGAAAACTCAAAATTTTTAGAGCTTATAGGAGAGGTTAGATCAGGGGAAGAATTTAAAAAAGTAATAACTCAGTATTCAAATGATTTAGGACGCTTGATAAAAGGAAAAATTTGGGGAGAAGCTTTAGCAATATATGCCAATGAACATTACGAAGACTTCCAAGAGAGAACAATTATTAAAATATTTCATATGATTTCAGCATGCAAAAGTTATTCATATGAATTAAGTAAAAAAGTGAAAATTAATCCTGAGACTGGTAATTTTGAGTGTTAATATATAAATTTTCACATTCACGCAGCTACACAAACCTCTATCTTATCTATCTCTTCTTTTGACTTTTCATAAGCTTTATACAAATCATACGCATTTTGTAAATTCATCCAAAACTGAGGTGTTGTTCTAAAATAGCCTGATAGTTTTAGTGCCATGACAGGTGTTATACCTCGTTTTTCATTGTATAATTCACTAATAGTTTTAATACCGATATGTAAATCTTCAGCCATTTTGGCTTGTGTGAGTTTTAAAGGTATTGCAAATTCTTCTTTGAGAATGATACCTGGATGAGTACTTGGTCTAACTTTTTTCATACAATCTCCTATTTGTGATAATCTGTGATATATACATCATACGCATTACCATTTTCATAACGAAAAACAATGCGAAACTGTTTATTTATACGGATACTATAAAACCCTTCTAACGTTCCTTTAAGTTGTTCAAGATGATTTGATGGAGGAATTCGTAAATCTTGTTCATTATGAGCATTTTCAATCATATCAAGTTTTCTTTTTCCAATATTTACAATCGCTTTTGAAAATTGTTTAGTTTTTTCTCCATTGAACAATGATTCTGTAACTTTACATTTAAAGGAAATTATCATATAGACATATTATCGACTTATGATAAGTTTGTCAAGGTATATTTCAAAATGAAATAAAAACGCTATAAAACAGAAATTTCATATAAAATAACAGCATTAAAAAATAAAATGAAATTGAAAATATAAGGTCTATAAAATTTTCATATCTCAATTTTCATTTTTATATGTATAATCCAGATATGGTACTTAAGAGGCAAAAAATGACAGCAAAGATAAAAATAGACAGCAAAGAAGTCCTTTATTCTAAAGGTAATAATGATGAGTGTTACACTCCTGACTATGGAGTGGCTCCGATATTGGAATTTATCCCTAAAGGTAAAATTGTATGGTGTCCTTTTGATAAGGAAGAGAGTGAATTTGTCAAACAGATATCCAAAACCAATAAAGTTGTTTTTAGTCATATAGACGAGGGCAAAGATTTTTTTGAGTATGAGCCTAAAAAGTGGGATATCATGATCTCAAATCCACCATTTACCAATAAACGAAAGTATTTTGAAAGAGCACTCAGTTTTGATAAGCCATTTGCTTTGGTCATGGCAAATACTTGGTTAAATGATTCCGCACCTAAACAACTTTTTAAAGATAAAGATCTTCAACTATTGATGTTTGATAAGCGTATGAAGTTTATCAGTCCCGATGGAAGAGATAACAATAAGATTACTTTTTCTAGTAGTTACTACTGTTATAATTTTTTACCTAAACAAATTGTTATGAGAGAACTCAATATAAAAAAATGACCAAAGATGAAAACCTCACAAAAAACCCTTTTCGAGAGGGAAGTAAAGCTTGGCAATATTTAGACATCTGTGATATCGACTATGAGACAGGTTTTTCAAAACTCATTCCTATTGAAATTTTAGAGCAGTATGGATTAAAAACGACCAATGGTGGAGATTGGTGTAGGAGTGATGGACCGTTAGGTAAATACTTCAATATCGATAGAATTAAAAACAAAGGCAAGATAAGCGGAGTACAACTTCTTGGATACAAGAAAAACAGTTTCTCCAGCACGATCAGCAATCAAGTCAGAAATTATTATAAAGATGATAACTGTAGAGTATTAGCAGTGGGTGGAAAATTTATCGAGATAGATCATAAAGATGGTCGAAAAGATGAGTTTGGCTTACCTGAAAATCAAAAAAATAGCGACTTTCAACCTCTGCACAGAAATGTAAACATCGCCAAAAGACAACACTGTAAGGTATGCAAAAGCACAAATATCAGATTTGATGCAAGACGACTTGGCTATAGTGTCCCTCAATGGATAGGAAAAGAGGAATATACTGGAAATTGTTTGGGATGTTATTGGTAT
Source organism: Campylobacterales bacterium (assembly GCA_016744895.1). Lineage (GTDB taxonomy): Bacteria > Campylobacterota > Campylobacteria > Campylobacterales > QNZT01 > SZUA-1433. The sequence continues at coordinate 41,002 of JADGDK010000011.1, forward strand.
GATCCTGCTGAGTTTAATTTAAAAGTTTCAGAAAATTACACTAAAACCAGATAAAAGGCTAAACCATGAAAATCTTATATATTTTAATCTTACTCTTTGGGTATTCAAATTTATTTGGAGCAAATTTTAAAGTTGATACTGTGAACTCTGATGTCAAATTTAAAATCAAACACATGCTCTTTAGTACTGTAGAAGGAGATTTTAAAAAATTTCATGGTTCTTATACATATGATGCACAAAACAGACAATTTACTGACATGACAGGAATTGTAGAGACAAGTGCGCTCTCTACAAAAAATGAGACAAGAGATAACTTTATAAAAAGTGTAGACTTTTTTGATGTACAAAAATATCCGCAGATGCAACTTAAACTTCTTGAACACAAAGTAGATAAGATGGTTGTAGCATTGACGATCAAAGATATCACTAAAAATATTGAAATGGATATCAAAGATATTCAAGATGGAAGTTTTGTGTTATATACAAAGATCAATAGGAAAGATTTTCAACTCGAATTTAAAAAACTTAAAAAAATAGGTGGTCTTACAGTTGGGAACATGGTTAAAATCACCCTAAATCTTAGGGGGATTTTAGTAGATTAAAATGTTGTCACATTTCTAAATTGTGCGATTTCAGTCTCAACCATATCATCTATCATACGTTGATATATCTCAGCTACAAGGTTTGGAGAGAGGCTAAGTGAAAGCGCTTGATGGCGAACTTTGTTTAATACATCATCAACTCTATCATCTGCTTTGATCTCGTCAATAGTATTTTTAAAACTTGCAGCATGTTTTACATAATCTTTTCTTTGAGCGATAAGCTCTATAATCTTCTCATCTACCTTATCTATCTCTTGCCTTACTTCATTTAATGAATTACAATTTTTAATTTCCATGGTTTATCCTTTATTGTATTTTAGCAAATTTTAGTCCAAAAAGATAGGAGAAAAAAGTGATTAAAAATTAACCACTTTTTTGTATTTTATAATTTTTATTGATGATATACTTCTTTCATAAATATTTTAAGGAGAGATATATGAAACGTTTTTGGAAACTGAGTTTAGCCTCGCTATTACCCATAAGTGCTTTTGCAGATGATGCTGTGTTAAGCAGTGGTGATACCGCATGGATGCTAGTTGCTACAGCATTTGTCATGTTGATGACACCAGCTGGTTTGGCACTATTTTATGGGGGTATGACAAGAAGTAAAAATGTGCTCAATACCATGGGTATGAGTTTGATTGCTTATGCAGTAGGTACATTGGTTTGGGTTGTTGCAGGTTATAGTATCGCATTTGGTACTGGGGATTTTATAGGTACTGGTAAGCTCATGTTAAGTGGTATTGATAATAATTCATTAACTGGTACTATTCCTGAGCTTCTTTTTGTAGCATTTCAAGGAACATTTGCAGCGATTGCTGTGGCAATTGCTAGTGGTTCTATGATTGAGAGAATCAAATTTTCTACATTTGTAATCTTTTCTGCACTTTGGATACTTGTCGTTTATGCACCTATCACACACTGGGCATGGGGTGGCGGTGAAACACTAAACTTTGGTGAAATGGACTTTGCAGGTGGTACAGTTGTACATATCAATGCTGGTGTTGCTGGTTTTGTAGTTGCGATGATCTTAGGCAAAAGAAAAGATTACGGTAAAGTTGCAATCAAACCTTTTTCTCCAGTATTTGCAGTTCTTGGAGCAGCACTATTGTGGTTTGGTTGGTTTGGATTTAACGCCGGTAGTCAAGTAGCAGCAGATGGAACGGCAGCAAGTGCATTTTTAGTAACCAATGTAGCAGCGTCTTTAGGTATCATCGGATGGTTATTGGCTGAGTATGTTGTCTATAAAAAACCAACACTGATCGGTGGTGCATCAGGTGCAGTTGCAGGCCTTGTAGCGATCACTCCAGCAAGTGGTAGTGCGGGTATGACTGACGCACTTATCATCGGTTTTGTTGGTGGTATCATAGGTTTCCTTGGTGTTGCTAAACTTAAAAAGATGTTCAAAGTGGATGATTCACTAGATGCATTTTGGGTGCATGGTCTTGTAGGTATCTGGGGTTCAATAGCAACGGCTATCTTTATCGCTTCTTATGCGATGCCTGAAAATTACAGTATGGGTACGCAACTAATGGCTCAAATCAAAACAATCCTTTTGACAATCGTTTATAGTGGTACTATGACAGCAGTTGTTTACTTTATAGCATCGATGGTTACAGGCGGCGGAAGAGTTGATGAAGAGACGGAACAAAAAGGTCTTGATGAAAGTGTACATAGCGAAAAAGCTATGAACCTATAAGTTATAACGATAAAGGAAGTAAATTGTCCTCACTTTGTTGCGGGGTTACACCCTTTATCTACGCTAACGCTAAGTTCTCCTCAGCGGAGAGCTCACGCACAGGTGAACCGTGCTTAATCGCATTAAAAATTGAACTATGCAAAGAAGAATAAGGAGAAATTGTGAAAAAAATTGAAGCAGTTATAAAACCATTTAAGTTAGATGACGTAAAAGAAGCACTCATAGCTGAAGAGATAGAAGGTATGACCGTATCAGAGGTAAAAGGATACGGTAGACAACAAGGACATAGCGAACTTTACAGAGGCGCTGAGTATGTCGTAGATTTTTTACCAAAAATCAAAATTGAGATCGTTGTATCAGAAAGCTTTTTAGACAGAGCCTTAAATGCAATCTCTACTGCCGCAAAAACTGGTAAAATCGGTGATGGTAAGATATTTGTCTCTTCTATAGAAAAGACGATTAGAATTAGAACGGGTGAAGAAGATAACGACGCACTTTAGACTATATCTTTTATAACTTCATGGAGTACTTTACTCTGTGGAGTTAATCTTGTTTAACTCCTTTCAACATATCTACCGTAATTTCACAATCTTGACATTATAATTCATTTGAAGTATAATGAAAAAAAGGATTTATCATGACTACAAGAAAACAAACATCCATAAAAGTTGACCCACGTGCATGGGAAGAAGCTAAAATCATATTTAAAGAGTACAACCTAAATCTTTCAGATGCTATCAATATATTTTTAAACAAAGTGAGAATTGAAGGTGGTATGCCTTTTGATATCAAGGTGCCATCTGATAGATTAAAAAAAGCTATGAAAGAAGCGAAAGAAAATGAAGGTACTTATCATGATAGCTTAGATAACTTGGTAGCTGATTTGAAAAAATGAAGCTAAAGTTATTTAAAACCAATCAATTTAAACGTTCTTTCAAAAAATGCAAACTAAAAGATAGTGAAGAGCAAGCTTTTATCGATGTAGCTTATAAACTTTTAAATAAAATTCCACTTGATGATAAATATTTTGATCATCATCTCAAAGGCAAATATTCTGGTTTCAAAGAGTGCCATTTAAAACCAGATTTGTTGTTAATTTATATCATTGAGGAAAAAGTATTGAAACTTGTAGATATTGGCTCTCATAGTGAACTTTTTGATTGATATTACTATCGTATATAGTATTTGAGCCACGCTTACAATACTATAACGTTTTTCCCTAAAAGGCTATTATTTAAGTAATCATTATACACAAATAATGGGATTGTTAACTAATTAACAAACAAAGTGAATGTTATTTGGCAAATTTTAGGCTAAAAGCTTTTCTTAATCTTGAAATTATTTTAATTTTTAACTATAATAGTTTAGTTTTATAAATATTTTAATTACTTACATGATTATCATGTATATTTTTGGTATTAGTTAATTATGGATAATTGAGGTATTTTGTATATTCTCAGTGTTATTAAATAGTTAGACGAATGTAATAAAACATGCATACAATGGAAGCTTGGTTCACATTAAGATTCACATTAAAAGATTGAAAGAGGGCAGCATCCAAGTTACGATTAGTGACGATGGTGTAGGCTATTTGAATAGCCACTCTGTAAATGAT
>JADGDK010000120.1 GCA_016744895.1 Campylobacterales bacterium
GTAATAGCTGTATTTATAGGATCTGTTTTTGGGTACACAACATCATCAGCTAGCTTTATGTTCTTCTTTTTAGTAATTTCCTTAAGCAGGCTTTTTTCTAAAGTTTTAAAAGATGCAGTTGAGGTTCCTTCATTTAAAATTTTATAAGAGATATTATCTTTTTCAAGTTGTTCGATTACAAGAGCGGAGTCAGCAGCAGAGATATTATCAAAAAGGACTCTATATCCATCAACTGAATTGTTTCGAGCATTGGTGTAAAGGACTAAAAAGACGATAAAGCCAATTACAGAAATCGTAGAGATACCAATAATTGTCTTTTGTTTGGTAGTTAAGTTTTGAAAAAGTGCAGTAATCTGTTCCAAAAGTGTCTTAAAGTCCATTATAATCCTATGTCGTTAAAACCTCTTTCAAGGCTTTTAAAAATCTGCTATTTTGCTCAGGTGTGCCGATTGTAATTCTAATACCATTGACACCATAGCTTGCTAAATCTCGAATTATTATACCTTTTTTTAATAATATTTGGGCTATATCTGTTGAGTTTTGTTTACTATCAAAAGTAAAAGTAATAAAATTTGTATAGCTATTAATAAAATCTATTTTATTTGACTTTGCAAATGCTTCATATATTTGCATCTCTGCAAAGTTATTTTCAATTGTTTTAGCAACAAATGCTTCATCTTCAAGTGCAGCCATTGCAGCTTTTAAAGAGAGCGTAGTTACATTAAAAGGTGGGCGCATTTTATATAAAGCAGTCATGATTTCTACACTTCCAATTCCATATCCTACTCTTAAGCCTCCAAGTCCATAAGATTTTGAAAATGTTCCAAGATAAAGTGTATTTGGAAAGGTCTCAATAAGCTCTTTTGGATCAATTTTCATCTCAGGATTTTTTGCCGCTGCAAAATCTTGATATGCACCATCTACTACAACAAGAGTATTGTCATCGATCTGTTTTAAGAAGTTAAATACATCATCTTTCTTGAGACACTCACCAAGTGGATTATTTGGCAAACATAAAAATATAATACCAATATCTTTCTCTTTTTTGTAGAGGTGTAAAAGCTCATCTAAGTTATGTTGGTGTGATGGAGTTTTAATTACTTTTGCACCGATCTGTTTAGAGTAGATATCATACATTGCAAATGTCGTACGTGCTGTTAAAACTTTTTTATATTTATTAGCTTTAGCATTGATCGCAAATGCAATCACTTCATCACTACCTGCACCCATGATAATGTTTGTGGTTTGTACTTCAAATTTATGTGCTAAAGCTTCTTTGATTTCACGCATACTATCATCAGGATACATGTGTGCTAAATGCGCATTGTCTTGTATCGCTTTGACTACCTTTTCACTCGTACCAAAAGGATTTTCATTTGAGGCTAATTTAATAACATCTTCTGCTTTTATTCCAAACTCTTGGATGACTAATTCTATAGGCTTTCCACCTTCATACGTTTTGATATTTTCTAATTGTTTGTTAAATTTCATTTTTTTCTCCATTAACATAAGAACCAAGCCATTTTATTTTATTTGGTGAATTCTTTATAAGTTTTTTGACTTTTTCATCTTCAATATGTCCTTTAAAATCTATAAAAAAGATAGATTGAAATTGTTTATCTTTGATGGGACGAGACTCAATTTTTGTAAGGTTTATACCGACATCTTGGAAACTTTGTAGAAAGTCTACTAAACTTCCTGGTTTATCTTCTGTTTGTGCAAGTATCGAAGTTTTATCATTTTCACTCTTTTGATTTTTGAAATCACTTAAAATAAGGAACCTTGTTTGATTTGCCAAATTATCTTCAATTTTTTCAAAATGAATAGGAAGTTTGTAAAGTTTTGCAGCGATATGTGAACAGATTGCCGCTGAGTTTGGATCCTCTTTTGAGCGTCTTGCCGCAGCTGATGTAGATCTTGTTGGAATAAATTCTATATCTTGTAAAAAGTGCTCTTCTAAAAAGTTTTTACATTGATTGTACCCTTGCGGGTGTGAATAAATTCTTTTGACATGTTTAAGATCATTTACTTCAGTTGCAAAAGAGTGGTGTATATCCATGTATGCTTCAGAAACTATAAGAGAGTTGTATTTTTTAAGACAATCCAGTGTCATTCCTACTGCACCATCAGTGTTGTTTTCAATTGGTACAATTCCAAACTTTGCCTCTTTATTCTCTAAAACTTTAAAGACAGCTTCAATAGAACTTAGTGGAAGATAATAACTCATAGCACCAAAACGACTCTCAGCTGCTTGATGAGAATAACTTCCCTCAGGTCCAAGATACGCTACTTTTTCAGGAAGCTCCAAATTTCTACTGACTGCAAAAATTTCCATATAAATTGCTTCAATAGATTCTGGTGTTAAATGACCTTGGTTTTGATCACAAAGTCTTTGAATGATCTCTTTTTCACGCTCTGGTCGGTAAATACTTGAACCATCATTTTGTTTTAGCTCTCCCACTTTTTGGACATATTCCATACGTTTGTTTAAAAGCTCTAAAAGGTCATTGTCGAGTTTGTTTATCTCTTGTCTTAAATCATCTAAGGTCATTGGATATACTCCTTTTCAAGTGCGATCATATCTTCAAAAGTCTCTCTTTTTCTGATAAGTCTTGCTTTTCCATTTTCAAGTGCTACTTCAGCAACTTTACCTCTAGTATTGTAATTACTACTCATGGTATAACAGTAAGCTCCTGCAGATTTAATCACTATCAAATCATTATGTTCAGTTGCTGGAATTTCAATATCTTTTGCAAAAAAGTCACCGCTTTCACATACTGGTCCCACAACATCAGCTTTACTCTTATTGTCTTCTTTGTTTAAAACCTCTATTTGGTGATAAGCATTATAAAGAGATGGACGGATGAGATCATTCATCGCACCATCAACGATCACAAATCGTTTGTCACCATTTGTTTTTTCATAAAGTACTTTGGTTAAAAAATATCCACTTTCACCTACCAAAAATCTACCAGGTTCACACATGACTGTGACATCAAGTGTGGCAAGTGTAGAGAAAATTGCTTGGGCATAATCATATGGTTTGATGAGTTCTTCATCATTATATTTGATCCCAAGACCGCCACCAATGTCAAAGAATTTTAGGTTGATATCTAAAACTTTGAGATTTCTCACCAAGTCTGCAACCAGTTCACTTGACTCTCGAATAGGTTCTAGCTCTGTGAGTTGTGAACCGATATGAAAATGAATCCCCACGGGATCTAAAAATTCAGAGTTTTTAGATTTGATATACATGCGTTTTGCATCTTCGATATCTACACCAAACTTGTTTGAACTTAGCCCTGTTGAAATGTAAGGGTGTGTTTTAGGATCAATGTTTGGATTGACTCTGACACTGATACGTGCAACTTTTCCAAGTGCTTTTGCTTGTAGTTCAACACGTTCTAACTCCGCTTCACTCTCAAGGTTGATCATCAAAATATCTTTTTCAATGGCCTCTTTGATTTCATCATCTTTTTTTCCGACACCACTAAAGATGATTTTATAGCTAGGAACTCCTGCTAAAAAAGCTCTTTGAACTTCGCCAATAGAGACACAGTCACATCCTGCGCCCAAGTCAGCTAAATGTTTGACAACAGAGAGATTTGAATTGGCTTTTACCGCATAGCAAATGAGTGATTTTTTAGCTCTGAAAGCCTCTTTTAGTGCATTGTATCGTTCAGTTATGTGGTCAAAGTTGTAGATATAAAGCGGAGTATTGTATGTTTCGCTTAAAGCTTGAAAATTTATCATGGAAGTACCCTGTTTTTAAGGGGATACTATCCAAAAATCTCTTAGGAGATGTTTTTCTTTTTATGATTTCTGATATAGAGGGTGATCCCAATCACTAAAAGTACTAAAACCCCAATCGTAATCTCTTTAAGATGTGCTTTCCAAAGTTCTTCATTTGCGCCTGCAAAATACCCAATCGCAGCTAAAATTGCTACCCAGATACCAGCACCAAGTGAAGTATATGCTGAAAACTCTGCAACATTCATACGTGAAAGTCCTGCTGGAAGTGAAATAAGTTGGCGTATTCCTGGAATAAGTCTACCTGTAAACGTAGAGATATGTCCATGGTTTGTAAAAAAGGTTTCTAACTTGATGATAGACTCCTCTTTTATAAAAACATATTTTCCATATTTTATCAGCAATTGCCGTCCCATAGATCGTGCAAGATAGTAGTTAAACAAAGCACCAGCAAGTGAACCGCCAAGACCCGCTAAGATGGCAAGCCAAATATTCATCTTTCCTTGAAATGCCAAATACCCAGCTGGAATCATAGCAACTTCACTAGGAAAAGGAAAAAAAGTGCTCTCTAAAAACATCATGATAAAGATACCCCAGTATCCCCAATCGTTTACTAAACTTAGTATAAAGTCTACTACTTCATGTAACATTTAGACTCCTTAAAGGTAAAATGCTAAAAGCAAAATACCAAATATAATTCGATAAACACCAAAAGCTACAAATGTAAAATTCTCTAAAAACTTGATAAAAAACTTCATAGTATAATATGCCACGATAAAAGATACAATAAATCCGATACCAAGTGTAATCACACCTTCTTGAGTAAATTGATCATAATGTTTGAGAAGATCATAACCACTCGTAGCAGCCATGACAGGAACTGCAAGTAAAAATGAGAATTCAGCAGCAGCTTTTCGTGTGAGTCCAACCAAAAGTGCTCCAACGATAGATGAACCTGCACGACTCGTACCAGGGATAAGTGCAAATATCTGTGCAAATCCAATCCAGCCAGCTTGTTTATAACTGATCTCTTCAACATCATCAATATGATGACTTTGCTCTTTATAGAAGTATTCAAGAATTAAAAATATGATACCACCGATGATAAACATATAAGCGACAATTTCAGCTGTAAAAGATGCTTTAATCAAATCTTTAAATAAAAATCCAATAATTGCTAAAGGTAAAAATGCGATAAGTACTTTAATCCAAAGCTCTACTTTTGAAATGCTAAATTTATCTTTATAGTTAAAAACAACAGCGAGAATCGCCGCAAGTTGGATAATTACCATGAATGCTTTGTTTTCAGCATTTTCATCCATTCCCATCCAATCGGCTACTACGATCATGTGTCCTGTAGAACTTATAGGCAAAAACTCTGTAAAACCCTCAACAATTCCTAAAATAATGGCTTGAATAATATCCAATATATTTCCTTAACTTTAATTATATTTATTATATCGACATTTTAATCAAATAATTAATTTTTTTCTATTTTTGTAATCTGGTAGAAACTTTTCTACCTCTAACCAAAAATCTTTTGAGTGATTTTTATGTTTGATATGTGCCAATTCATGGACAACAACATACTCTATAAAAAGAGGATGCATTTTGGCTAAGTTTGTATTAAATGAGAGACGGTTTTTACTATTGCAACTGCCCCATCTTGTTTTATTGTTTCTATATCCTACAGCGGATGGAAAAAGTTGCATTTTTTCACTCCACATGTGTACAAGTGGTGTTATCGTTTCTATGGATTTTTGACGGTACAAGATGTTTAATGCTTCATCAGATTTAATTTCATAATCTTTTTTGTCGACAATTTCACCAAAAAGATGAAACTTCTCTTTTTCTACTGTGTGGCGATTTTGAAAAAATGCTTGTTTTTTTCTAATCCAACTACTTTTTCTTTCAACAAATGCTTCAATTGACTTTTTTGAGGTAGTCAAAGAGGTTTTGATCTCTACACTTGCATCAGGTTTGACATGGATATAGGTATGTTTTAACCTAAATTTTCTAATGATGGTGTAAGTTATCAATACAATATCCTTTAATTTTTAGATAAATAGTTTAGCACTTTTTAGCTAAGAAAAATATAGTTTACTATAGCTATAATTTGGTAAAAATATTTTATAGGATTGTAGATGAAAAAAATTATAGCATTGGTTTTGACGACAGGGTTACTTTTCGCACAAACTAAAAGTGATATAGCATTAACTTCAGGATATAACAAATTTGATGATCCAGCATTTTTAAAAGGAAGTCGCTATTTTGTCGGAATTAGAGGTGGGATTTATCAAGACAATGGGCTTGGATATCAGTTGGGATTTGAAAAAGCAAATGGTGCAAACTGTCAAGGATTAAATCTAACGAGAATTTATGCAAATGGACTTTTTATCTCAAAACAGTCAAATGGGTTTAATCCATACGGAGTGTTAAGTGGTGGATATGAGATGAGTAATATTGAAGAACATAAACCTGATCAAGTTTTTATCGGTGCAGGCGTAGGGGTAAGAAAAGGGTTATCTCAACATGTAAATGGTTTTGTTGAAACTAGGGTACTTAGAAAGTTAAAAAGTAATGATACAGATATTATTACAACATTAGGATTAGCCTATGCACTTGAAAATAATTTACCTGCATATCCTAAACAAAGAGTGGCACATCAAAGAGTCCTCCCTCAACCTGTTATTGCCAAGCATCCAGTAGTCATAGATAGTGGCTATGAGCGTCAAACATCACGACCTGAAATTGTAGCTTATGTAGAACCACTGGAAGAGCAAACAGTTGTTACAAAGACTCAAAAACACTATTACGTACAATTAGTAGCTTTAGCATCAACAAATCCTGATTCTTATTTAACAAAATTATATCTACAAGGGATTGATAATGCAGAGGTAAAAGAGGTCAATATAAGAGGTAGAAACTTATCACTTGTAGTGGTAGGTCCTTTTAATGATAGAGAGGAAGCTTCCCAAAATTTACGTATGTTAAAAAGAGTCAGTAAAGGGGCTTTTATAACGAAACTTTAAAAGATCTGGTGGGATTTAACACACCCATCTGACTAAGCTATTTTTACATCTTATGTCCCTATGTATAACAGATATTTTGCCGATATAGTGATAAATCTATTACATGGAGATGTTGATGAAAAGAGTAGTAATTATCGGTGGAGGTTATGGTGGACTGCGTGCACTTGAACACTTAAGTAAAAATGATGATTTTGAAATCACACTGATAGATAGAAATCCCTTTCATTATATGCAGACAGAAGCCTATGGATACATCGCAGGGCGTTTTGATATGGCTGATATTGCGATTGATATTCAGAGCTTTACCGAAGGAATCAATAAAAATATTACTTTTGTACATGATAAAGTAGAAGATATAGATCAAGCAAATAAAGAGATTGTATGTCAAAAGACAACACTTCTTTATGATTATTTGATTATTGCTGTAGGTGCTGAGACAAACTTTTTTTCTTTTATCAAAGGGCTTAAAGAACATACCAAAGGGATCAAAAGTATTAGACGGGCATTTGAGTTTCGTCAAGAGTTTGAAAAACGTATTTCATCAAAACTGCATAAACATGAGCTAAAACGTGAAGGTGATTTACAAATCGCCATTGCTGGAGCAGGGTTAAGTGGTGTTGAGGTAGCAGCAGAGATGGCGTATACTTTAAAACAGTTTCGAAAGATTTTCCCACATGAGAGTCAAGAAGTAAGTATATCAT
>JADGDK010000121.1 GCA_016744895.1 Campylobacterales bacterium
CACCAAAACGATTTCCCCACATTAAAGAATCAGAAGATTGTCCTGTCCCTATATGGTAGAATTCATTTGGATCAAGCGTAATGTTATCAAGCTTCTCTTTTAGTGTGGTATCAAATGTGATTTTACCATCATTATAAAAAGATTGAATAGAACAGTAACTACAGTCAAATCCACAGCTTTCAACAGCATCAAGTGTGAGTAAATTACAACATCTTGTCTTTGGTGATGCGACAGGGCATAAACCAAAACCTAGGTTTTCTTTGTTTTCAGTCTCTAATTTAATTTTTGGAGCTTTTGTTTTTGGTTGATTGAAATTTTGATAATTGCTTGGATTATTTTTCAGAAGAAGGTAGTGATTTTTAATTTGCTCCATCATAACAGATTTTCGTTTTTTACCTTCATATTTTGCACTTGAATTATCATCCCAAATTTCAATTATGCTTTTTTCATTCCACATAAGAAGATCAACAGAAATTTCAATAAGTTGTTTGATCTCTTGGTGAGAAAATCGGTATTGATCGATTTTCTTTTCCAAGAATAGTTGTTCTTCTTGAGTAAGCTTTTTATAGTTTGGCTGTTGGGTTATTGTGTTAATGTAATTACCTTTGCACTTTGAGGTGTCATTGTTATAGTCAGGCTATTTTCTTGGACTTTTCCAATAGATACTTTTGTAAAATAGTCTTGCACAATGTTCGCATTGTAGGATAAATCATGGAGTTTGAAAGTTACAGTTTTTTCACTTCTTGTAGGGTTTGAGATAATTATATGACCAAGATTATTCACAGTTCTTGATCCAAATACGATTTTATCATTATCGCATGTAGCATTCCACGAAGTTTTATGATTTGCCTGAATTAAAGGCATCATAAATTTGATCTCTTCAACAATACTAGGAAGAGAGTCCCACCAAGGTTGAGAGCTGATACTTCCAGCAACTCCACCATCTTTCCAAAATGCTACTCCTCTTGCCCCTTTTGCAATAGCTCCAAAAAGAATAGGTCGAAAATTATTTCCAACACCTCTATTTATTTGTGCAATTACTGCTGGTTGTGTTTGATTTTCTGTTTCATTGAGAGTGACAAAAGCGTGCGATCTATCTGTCTCTAAAGGATCTTCAGCTACATAGGTTCCTGTCATATCTACTCGTTTATTATACTTTTTTGCTATGGCATAGGTACCACTTAACATATAAAGAGGATGCATTCGATTGCCATTTTGATCTCTATCTTGGTCTATTACAATGTCAGCAATGTTGGTGTATTCATTTTTCATGTGGTGAAATTCATTGTCTATATAATAAAAGAGAAGATCATTGCTAAGTCCTCGATCTTTAATCTTTCGTAATGTAGTTTTAAGATGTGAAATTTTTCTATTTTTTTCTTGTGGTATCCACCTGTCATCTACTGGAACGATATATTGTATGATTTGCATAGACGAGTAGAGCCCTGCATTTTTGGCTTTTTGAATAGATGAAGCGCCATCTGCCCACATGGCAATATTAAACCCTTGTTTTTTGTAGATACTCCAGTCTGTTCTTTGGTGGTCAGTATAAATTCCAATGGGAAAAAATGGTTGAAATGTTCCATTTTTTAAAATTTTCATATTTCCTAACTTATCAATTTTAGTAATTGATCCGTCAAAACTTTTTTTATTAGGTCTATTTTGTGTTGTATGAAATCCTTCTTTGAAGGTCACATCTTTTATCCAAATATTACCATCAGTACCTTTTTTAGGCATATCTATAATTCTAATTTTGTATCCATTAATTTCTAGATTATTTGGGATTGTAATATAGACTGTACTCTCTTCCCATATCCCAATTTTAGAATTTGTAATCATACTGCCAAGAGAATTTGCAATAAAGCCATTATTGCCATAATAACTACCTGAAATTTCAACTGATGGTGGTGGCCAAGTATCTGTTTTTGATCTAAGAGAGATAGTATAAGTTTTATCTGCTTTGATAGGCAATTGAACATTAGAGACCAATCGATCACTTGTCCTCCAAGTTACCCCTGATTTGGAAAGCTTAATGGCATTTTTTTGAGAATCTATAGTTGCTCCTGCACCTAGATCCCAACCTTTTGAAGTTGAAAAATTACTTTTGTATGGAAGTGTTAGTTTCTTTTCATTTGAAGAAGAACAAGACACAAAGGTTATAATCAATATAAATATTAAAATAGTACGTTTCACAATCTCTCCCTTGTTTTATGATATTATACATAAAAATTAAAGATTTAGGAGGAAAACTATGAGAAAGCTTATAACAAGTGTGATGTTAGTAGTAAGCATGTTGATATTTGGAGCAGGCTGTACAAATAAGGCTTTACCACAAAGTCGAGTGGGGAGTATCAGTGAATCTTATACCGGTGTAGTAAAAGCTGTTGAGGTGGTTCAAGTTAAAGGAGATGGTACTTGGAGTTCTATGTTTGGCATGCTTGCAGGTGGGGTGCTTGGGCATCAGATTGGTGGAGGAAGTGGTAAAGATTTAGCAACAATGGGTGGCGCTATGGTAGGTGCTGTTGGTGGTGCAGAAGCAGATGTTGATAATGCTCAGCGTATTACGATTGAATTTGATAGTGGAAAAACGATTACAACAGTTCTTCCTGTCGATGCTAATAATCCAAATCAATATAAAGCTGGTGATCGGGTCACTGTTTTTGTGACAGGTGGTAAAGTTACAGAAATTAGGTAGAGTGGTATATCCACTCTACGCGATACTTTTTGTTTTAATATTAAAAGCTTGAGTAAGGCCGAGATCATCTAATAATTCAACGAGTCTTTCATCGCTTATTTGTACTGTTAGATTTACTTTATCTTGCTCTACAAGCTTCATAAGATATCCGATCATGGCTGAGGGCATTGCGAAAGAGTTGTTGATTTCAATATAAAATCTATCTCCATTTTTAAGATTATAAGATGTAATAGTTTCTTTAATTTCATTGACATCTGATAGCCCTTTTATATTGCCATCAATAGCGATTCCTTGAGTTTGTTTTGTTATTTTATCCATATTTATAGTGTCCTTTTTTGAAATTTTTTAAGTATGACTTGATTGCCTTTGTGGTTATAATAAAATGCATCTACCATTTTAGAAACCATAATTAATCCTCTACCATTGTAAAGTTTGTTTTTTGAAAACTTATTTTTTATAATACTTGTATCAAATCCCTTTCCTTCATCTAAAACTCCTATTTTAAAAGTTGTAATATGATGTTCTTTTTTAATATGAATGTTTACATGGATTTTTCTATGTTCAAAACGAAGTTCTCTTTCTTGAAGTAGATCATCAAAAGTTCCTGTTTCTAAAGATCTACTTTTTTCATTATGGTCAATTTCTAAATTACCATGTTCGTAGGCATTTAATAACATTTCCATAAAAGCATTGCTCATATAGGCTTCATTTTTTGGAGTAAGTCCATTGTTGAGAAGAAACTCTTCAACCCTATGCATTGCTGGTTCAAGTTCGTTTTGGCGACTCTCTATAGAAAAATTCTCAATTTTACATTTGTTGTAAGATTCTTTCTCAATATATAAGAATGTCATATCATCATCAAATGTTTCAACCCTTTTTGTGGCCATCTCTAAAAAATCTTTATAGTTTGAAGCATTTAAGAAATCTTGATCCATATAGTCTTTATACATATGTGAATTATCTATAATCGTCTCATTAAGACCATCAGTATAGATGAGCAGTTTTTTGACATCGGTTAGATCATGTGTAGTAATGTTGATTTTACAGCTGTATTTAGAAATAGGAAGATTATTTGCTTTTATTTTTTTTAAACTGTTATCCATGTTTTGTAATAATATTGGAGGTATACCGAAAATAGCACTTTGCATTTTATTGGTTTTAAAATCAAAAATAATAAAAGATGCAGAAACAATTTCATCATCGAAGATACTGGTTTGGATATATTTAAGATATTGTTTGATTATATTTTCTAGATTAAAGCAATCTTTTTCTTTTTGTGTATCAACAACATAATTTAAAAAAGTTGCAGACATAATTGATGTGATAGAAGCATTGAGACCTTTTCCCATTGCATCAACTAAAAAAATAAAAAATTTATCTTCGCCTATTTGTCGTAGAGAATAAGTATCTCCACTTAATGTTTGATGTGGCTTGTAAGAGATATCAAAAAACCATCTGCTATTAGCATTTTCAAAAAATTGATAATAGAGATCATTTTTTAGTGCAAAGATCTCTTTTTGAAAAAGCTCAGAATGGTGATCATCTTGTTTAATTAGTTGATCTTTTAGCATTTTTAAGTCCTAAATTTTTCCAGTGTTTTATTAAGCTCATCTGATTTTTGTGCCAATGTTTGAGAAACATGATTGACGTCATCACCAGAAGTTTTGTTTTCATGTGTCACTTCAATAATCCCATCCATACGATTGATAAGGTTTTTTGTTTTTTGCGCGATATATGTTGTTTTATGTACAGCAACCGAAGAGACTTTTACACTATTACTCAAACGCTCTTTCGTATTATTTGCATTATCTATAAGATTGTCTGCACTAGTAGAAATTTCAGTAAATTCATGTGCTGTATTTTCTATATCATGACTAATTTGGTTGATACTTTGTGTAATGATATTTACATTGAGATTAATTTCTGCTAGAGATTTTTGAGTACGTTCAGCCAGTTGTCGTACTTCATCTGCTACGACAGCAAAACCTCGTCCATGTTCTCCAGCACGTGCTGCTTCGATAGCAGCATTGAGTGCTAAAAGATTGGTTTGATCTGCTATATCACCGATAATAGAGATGATATCTTTGATTTGAGATGCTTGAGTATTTAAGTCACTTATTTGATGTGTTAATCCATCTTGCTTTTCATTTGATGTGTTTATTTTTTGTACTACATGTTGAAGAGAAATTACAAATTGATTAAGTGTTTGTTGTGTGTTATCTAAGTCTTCAGTAGTAGAAATTACTTGCTCTTCTGTGATATCTAGATTTTTTCCAATATCTTGAATAAGTATATTGGCATCGTTAAACAGTATTTCAGCCTTATTAATATTTTCAGCCAACCTTTGAGCTGTGTCTTCAAGTTTATGGCTCTCTTGCATTGTTTGTGTAGAATTTTGTTTTGTATCATTAATTGTATCTTTAAATACATCTACTAAATGATTAAGTGCATCAGCAATATCTTTTAATTCACCTTGAAGAAGTTTCTATTTTTTGAGAAAGATTCATATTTTTGGATAAGTTACCCAATTGGTTTTTAATCATATTGACATTATTAACAATACTTTGTGCAACAAAATAGATAAAGAGTGAGAGTATAAATACAAGGGCAAGACTGCTTCCCACATTTTTTATCATTTCAGAAGAAGCTTGGTTCCTTAGATCTGAGGTAGTATCAAAAGCACTTTTTGAGATAAAGTCATCAATAGATTTTAAGATATTAATTTTTTTTGTAATAGTATCAAACCAATAGATAGGGTCAACGTTGAAATTACTATTTAATGCTTTAGTTCTCATCTCAAGTACTTCATCAATTGCTTGACCTTTATAGGTCGTTTTATAAAATACTTTGATATTTTCAGATGCAGTAGCTAAAAATGCATCGAGATATCGATCTTGTGCTGTAATTAAAGAAATCTCTTTGTTTAGCATTCCTGGTGCAAATTCTCCAGCAGCAAAAGTAGCTGAAAGTACAGCTCTTTCAATGCCTGCACGTTCTTTTGATTTTAAAAAGTTTGCATAAGAGCTTAGAAGGTTAGCTAGCTCTTTATTTGGGCTAATTTTGGCAGTCTCTGGTACAATAACAAGCATCAATGTATTCATGTTAGTATAAAATCCGATTGCCTCTTTCAGTGGTATATTTAATTTATCTGCTTGATTTCTAATTGATGGGAGTTTTTGAAGCAATGTTTCAAGTTTTTTAATATTATCTTTGATCTGTGGTGAAAAATTATCCATTGAAACTGATCTGAGATACGCAAGATATTCTTTATGTTTTGCATCAGTAAGTTCTCTTTGCTTAGGAAGTTTTTGGATAAACTTTGTACCTTTTGAACCTAAGTATCCAGCAGTAGCTCCTCTCTCTTTTTGTGTCTCATGCACAAGTAGTGCAATTTTAGCAGAGAGTCCAGTAAGTGTTTCTAGTTTTGCAATTGAGTCTTTTTTCTCATTAGCAGAAAAGATATTGATCATTACATTGATCATCCCCACTATGACAATGATAGCAGTAACCATCAAAAGTTTGTTCCGTATAGATAATTGCGACAGCATAGTTTTCCTTCTTGTCGAGCGTTATTATTTATCAATATCGTCTTTTTAGAGTTTTGTTTTAATTTATGCTAAAATATAGATACTTTAGAGGGGAATTTATGTACGATGTTTTAATTATAGGAGCAGGTGGGGCAGGTTTAAGTGCTGCTTTGGAAGCTAAAAAAGAGGGTGTGAAGATAGCTGTTCTTTGTGAGGGATATCCAACAAGGAGTCAAACCTCGATGGCACAAGGTGGTATCAATGCTGCATTGGGAAATGTTGGAGAAGATTCTGTTGAAAAACATATAGAAGATACACTCCAAGCAAGTAATAAACTTGGTTCAAAACAGATGATTTTAAAAATGTGTGAAGATGCACCCAAAACTGTAAAATGGCTCGAATCTATCGGTATGCCATATAGTAGAACAGAAGATGGAAAAATTGCCCAGCGTCGTCTAGGTGGTGCTTCTAGTCAGAGAGCTTGTTATGCTCAGGACTTTACGGGTTTAAAAATTTTGCATACACTTTATGATCAATGTTTAAAAGAGGGAATAGAGTTTTTAAATGAGAAATTTCTACTTACATTCTCTATAGAAAAAAATAGTATCAATGGTGTGACCGTTCTTGATGTGAAAAGTACTAAGGTAGAACAATACAAGGCAAAAACAGTTATCGTCGCTACAGGTGGGTATGGTGCACTTTATTATGGGTTTACTACAAATACAAATCAATCAACTGGAGATGGAATTGCTGTTGCCCTTAAAGCTGGAGTAGAGCTTAGTAATATGGAGTTTGTTCAGTTTCACCCAACGGGTCTTAAAAATTCAGGAATTTTAATAAGTGAGAGTGCCAGAGGGGCAGGTGGATATCTTATTAATCAAAAAGGTGAACGATTTACAGATGAATTGGCACCAAGAGATAAAGTAAGTAGGGCGATTTATGCACAAATAGAAGAAGGTAATGAAGTTTTTTTAGATATTCGGCATTTTGGGGAAGCTTTTATCGATGAGCATATTCCTCAAGAGCGTAAACTTGCTATTACCTATGAAGG
>JADGDK010000122.1 GCA_016744895.1 Campylobacterales bacterium
CACTTTTATTATCAATCGTACCAAAAAGCAACCATTCAAAATACAAACTATACGTAACAGAAAACTCATATAGAGCCATATAAGGTAAATCACTCCAAGGATGTTTCATAAAGTCTTCACTTTGTGTTAAATCAGTTATTAAAGCTTTTTCTACTTTATCGTGAATTCCTTCACTGGAAAGTTTTTTGATTTTGTTAATAATATTATTTATATTTGGCTCACTTTTTCCCTGATCATAATAAAAATAGGTATATATGACCCTTTTATATATATCTATCTTATCTTTTTGTTTAGTCTGATTCTTTCCTATATATTGCCCTACAACTATATCTGGATGTGAATATGATCCTTTACCAGTTAACAACCAGTCAATAGATACCTCAACTCTCTCCATTAGTGTTATGGCCACTTTGGATGAAAGAAGATTTTCATTAGTTTCATAGTTTTGATATGTCCGATAAGGAACATCTAAATAATCTGACATTTCTTTTTGTGTTTTATGAAGTTGTGACCGTACATATTTAAGCCGCCCTCCTTGTGTTGAATACATTTGATACCTTTTATTGTATTAATTTTTTATTTTTAAGCTCACATATACTTTTAATTGTGTATGATTGAATATATGAAATAATTTAACACATTTTAATGTGTTAAATATCCTGTTATATAAAAATAATAATGAAATTATACACAAAAAGGAGAAAAAGAATGGATGCCCTTAAAAGAAGATTGCAAGCAGCTAGAAGAAAACAAGGTATTAATCAGCTTGATTTTGCCAGAAAGATAGAAATCCCACCAAGCACATACCAAAACTATGAAGGAGGTAGTAATAATATCCCTCATACTGTAATTATATCAATAGTGGCAGCACTTAATTTAGACATAAAATGGCTTTTTTATGGTGAAATTGAAGAAAAAGAGGTAAAAAAGGAAAAAGATATCAGTTTCAAAACTTATAAAGATGGTGATGACTCTGTAATTAAAATAGTTGTGGCTGGATAAAGAAGGCAGATGAGTTTCACATCAACAAGGCATCTTTCAAATTTATTAGAGTGCACTGAACAAACCATACAAAAATCAGCACTAAAAGCCCAAGCCAACGGCTTAGAGACAGTCACTATCAAAGGTGAAACCTACTACTTTAGAAAAAAGCTGCAAGGTAAAGGCTATGAATTTTCAAAATTACCATTTAATGAGGGGGTATCCTCCTGTTTGGTTGCTTTTGGAACCCCCTCTTTAAATGGTAATTTACAGACCTTAAAACGCTTTAGAACAGAGTTTGAAGAGTGTGATAACGCTCTAAGAGTGGCACTAAACAAGCTTACAGGTGATGCCATGAGAAAATTCACCCTTAAGGTGAAGATATTGATTGATTATTTGGAGTTTAAAGAGCTTGAAATCTATAACTTTGAGGATTTTATCACTTACACTACAAAAAAGTACATAGAAGAACTTTCAGCACTTCAGATGCACTTATACCCTAACTTTTTTTATGATATCTATCGAAAATTTAATGAAGAAGGTGTGATCGGGCTTATCTCCAAGGCTGGACGAAAAAAAGGGGATCGTTATAAAATCCCCGAATGGGTTCCAGAATATTGTGAGGCTAAATTTTGGTCAAAACACGGACATATCAATGCTAAAAATATCTATAGACTCGTAAACAAAGAGGCTTACAATAGAGGCGAACTAAGTCCACAAGTCTATGAATTGACACTTAAAGAGCGTGGTGGAATTATCAGTATTGCACAGCTTAGAAGATTTGTCAGAGAGTTAAAGAGTACAAAGCAATATCAAAGAGTACGCAATGCAGATATGTTTAAAAGCAGCCGTTTGCCAGCTCTTGGTGATATGAGGGAAAAAGCCTTATATGCTAACCACTATTGGGAGATTGATTCTACTAAACTGGATGCGTTTGGTGTATTTTACGGTAAAAAGAGTACTTGGAGCTTAATCTCTATCAGCGATATTAAAACGGCAATGAAAGTAACAGGTGTCGTTAAAAACTCTAACGCTCAAGGGATATCGGAACTACTTTACAAAGCATTCCATAAGCTGGGAATCCCCGAATATATCGTTACTGATAATGGTAAAGATTATCTTTCAAATCAAGTGGATATGGTCTTAACTGGATGGGGAATCACGCACGTTAGAACCGCACCGTTTGCAGGGGAACAAAAACCGTTTGTAGAGCGGCATTTTGGAACACTTCAAAACAGTTTTACAGAGCTTTTAGAGGGTTATAAAGGGCATAGTGTAGCCGAATTTCAGGCAATTAAATCACAAACGTCTACACCTTTAAGACTCTCTGGTATGAGTCCAGCTAAACAGACAGAGTTTATCACACAAATCGCCGATAGGCTGGATGAGTGGACAGAGTTTGTCTACTCTAAAGAGATGAACACAGCTCTTAATGCTTCACCATATGAACTTTATCTTCAAGACAGCGACAAAATCAAAAGAATTGATGATATTAGCAGTATTGCTTACTCATTTTGCAAGAAAACAATCGTCACAGTCAATAAAAAAGGTATCAAAGCTAACAGCAGAGTCTATAATAATGTTGATGGTCTCTTAGGTACGTGGATAGGCGATAAGATGCAAATCGTTATAGATCCACTTGATCAAAGCAGATGTTTTATGTTTGATATGCAGGGTGAATATATCGCACTGGCAACTGATCAGAAAGTTACTCCAGAGACAGCAGCCAAAGCCAAAGCACTCTATAAGCAGATGGTGAAAGAGTACGATAAAAAGGCAAAAGAAGTCTATGAAAAACATAAACATGATGATGATATCGGGGATATTATCGCCGTCAATAAAGAGGTCTTTGCACACCATACACCGATAGAGCTTATCGGTGGTAACGGTACAACTAAAAATGCTGCACAGATCGAAAAGATCGAAGAGACGGCAGCACGTATCAAAGAGGACATCGAAAAAAGAGAAATTTTAAATAAGGAGACTAGCCATGAAGAGTTAAAAAGAAGAGTAGCACACCTAAATGAACAGAGAGAAGAGGATGAAAAATCAAAGAAAAAAATTATCGGTTATGATGAAATGCTTAGCGGCGAAGTTGATTTAATCGCATTAGAAGCAATAGCCGAAGAGACAAGACAACAAGCCAAAGAAGCCCAAACCAAAGGATACCAATGACTCGTAAGATCAAAGCATTTTTACAAGCACATTCAAAAACCCAATCTTGGTTAGCAGCCAATATTGGGGTAAGCGATGCACAACTTAGTTCCTATCTCAAAAGTAGCTATGTCGGTGATGTGCAAAGCCTTGAATTAAAGCTTAATAACTTCATCGACAATTTTATCGAACCAAATAACAAAAGTCAAGATGAGGCATTTTTTATTAAGACAAAGAATACAACATCAGTGACATACATACTGGAAAAAGCCATCAAACAGACAAGATTATCTGTAATTACGGGAAATGCTGGTTATGGCAAAACAACAGCGATTAAGCGGTTTATCAAAGATAGACCAGAGGCAATTTATATCAAAGCAAATAATCTTTTTACAACAAAAGACTTCTTAGAAATACTCTGTCAAAGGCTTAATATCAAGATCGAGAGGCGTGGCAGAGATATGTTTAACAACGTCATCAAGGCACTTTCAAGAGTTGACAGGTTCATTGTGATCGATGAAGCGGAGTGGCTGAAAGATAAAACGCTGGATATGATCAGAAACATATGGGAAGAGTCCGATACAGCGGTCATACTGTCAGGTACTTTACATCTTAAACAGAACCTAAAAGGCGCACGTGGAGAGCTTGATTATGTGGATAGCAGGGTAAGAGGTAGAGTAACACTTAATAGCCTAAATGATAGTGAGTTTAAAGCGGTATGTAGCCATTACGGTGTAGAAAAAGAAGCACTTAAAAAGGTCAAAGCCTTTACAGGTGGGAATTTTAGGCTCACAATTTTTCTATTAGAAGAGTCAAGGGACTTAGCGGATTTAAATAGATTACAAACGATAAACGAAGAAATTATCAATGAAGCGTCAAGGATGATCGTTGAATAAAAGCGTTTTAAGCCACTTTATTGGCTTAGACATGTTTAGGTATGGCATAAGCTCTTTTTTTGCCATAGCGTCGAAGTTAGATAGATAAAAAGGAATAGGAGAGATAACAATGAAACAAGCAAAACATGAAGATCATATAGAAGATGAATTTAACAAGATAAAAGACGTGATCGTCTTTGTCCTTGAATCAATGGTTTGTGAATTTGATGCCAGAGAGGGTGGAACGTTTGAATTTTCAGAAAAAGCACAGCAGGGGTTCTTTAATGTTTTCAGACAGGTTGAAAAAGATATGGATAATTTCTCTAAGAGGTTAAAAGATGAACGTAGAGCAAATTGATATCAGCAAACTTAATAGACTAGATGATCTAAATAAGCTCTACAGGCTTTTAGATAACCTTTTTATAGAGGTTGAGCTAGCTGGAATCACGGGTGATCTAAGCCAAATGAGAGCTTATCAAGAGCAGATTAAAAAAGCTTTACCACTTGTTGAGAGGTTAATTGTAGAAGAGGATGCAGAGAAGTTAAAAACCTATCTTAAAAACCTCTCAAAAGGGTCTAAAAATGGCATTTAATAGAGTATGTGAAAAGAAGATCACCAAAACACAGATCAATAAAATACATGAGTTGTTTAAGAGGTTGAATTTTGGGCAAAAAGATTATCAAGCGATGTTCACTAGATTTAAAGTGACTTCAGTAGAAGATATGACACAAGATCAAGCGAGAGAAAATATCAAGGCGATGAGTGACTTTTTAGATAAGTTAGAAAAACCAAATAGGCTAAATTTAAGAGAAATAAAGGGGTGTTGCAACCAACATCAACTTGACCGTATTTCTTATTTATGGGGTGAAATACCCCTTGAAAAAGATTATTCAGGGCTTAGGCATATGATTAAAAAAATAACTGGGGAACACTATCTTAAAGTTGAGTCAATGAGCATGGAAAAAGCAAGAGATATTATTATAGCGTTTGAAAATTATGAAGAGTGGAGAGAGGAAAAAGGCTTAAAATGAGATTAGGAAAATATACGATAGAGAACGCTAGAGAGATGTATATCAAAGGCTTTAATATCAAAAAGATAGCAAAGATTTTAGAGAAAAAAGAGAGCACAGTTACACAATATAAGTATCTTGATAAAAAAGCTGGTAACGACTGGGATAGGCTTAGATCAGACTATATCAAAGGAACAATCACCAACGATAAACAGATACTCTATGACAGCTTTATTGACAAAATGAACAATGCCATTATCGAAATAGAAAACGACCAAAAACTGGACTCAATAGAGAAGTCAAAGCTTTTGGCGCAAATTGCCGACAGCTTTTCAAAGATTATGAAAATTCTTTACAGATCAGACCCTAAAAAATACTTTATAGATGTAATTCAAGGATATACAACACTTATATCCAATACAGCACTTGAGGCAGAGGAGCATCAGGTTGTAGATTGGCTCAACACACTAAGTCAAAATGAAACATTTTTTCAAGGAATAAATAAGCTGAAAAAAGAGTTTAACGACAAGGCAATGTTCTAATGTATGACCTATTTAATGACTTTTTAAAGGATGTTAGAAGCGGTTTAAAAGATGAAAAACTCGTTAAAAAATATGGTGGCAGCTCTTTTTATATCCCACAAAAAGTGCCTCATTTTCGTGAAAAGATTGTACAAGATTTTAACGGCGGAAATCATATTGTTTTAGCAGATAGATACAACGTGAGTATTAAAACAGTATATGAGATTTTAAGGGCTAAAAGAGAGTGCTAGTGTTTTTGTATGAGCTATCAAGGATGGTTCATATTTTAACACAGGAGAAGAGCCATGAGTAACGATACGAGCATTACTATTGATGCAGGTAACGGAAAAGAGATCACTATCTCTGTAAAAGAAATAACCAAAGCTACAGAGGCACAAAAAGCAGTTTGCAAGCAGCTTGGTTTAAAGATTGAAGATATCCAAGATATGGAAGATGTGGAGGTAAAAAATGATCATAAATAGAGAAGTGTTAGATTCAGTGGGAAAAGGGTTTAAACAAACCTTTGATAAAGCATATGAAGAGGCGGATAAAAAGCCTATTTATAAGGACATTGCAACGATTGTAGATGTTAAAGACCATACCGTTGATTATAAGTGGTTAGGCGATATCCCAAGCATGCAAGAGTGGGTAGATGAGAGAGTATTAAAGAATCTTCAAGCCTTTGAATATTCTATCAAAAAGAAGGACTGGGAAGTCACTATAGAGGTTGAGAGAGACGATATCATGTTTGATAAGCTCAATATGGTAAAGCCAAGACTTATAGGTATGGCTGGTTCTGTTGTATATCACTATAACGAATTGATATTTAATCTATTGGAAGCTAACGGAGCTTGCTATGATGGTGAGAATTTCTTTAGTGCAGCGCATACAATAGGAGCAACTACATATAGTAATATCGGAGTAAAAAAGCTTACATCAGATAACTTTATTACTGAAAGAACCAGAATGACAAGTCAGAGAAGTGATACAGGTAGAAATCTGTTTATAAAACCTAATCTGCTTGTTGTACCTCCAGAGCTTGAAATGGAAGCTAAAAAGATACTTGAAGCTGATCTATTAGATGGTGGCGTTTCTAACCTCACTAAGGGCTTAGCAGATTATGTGGTCAGTCCTTATTTAACAAATCCTAACGGCTGGTATTTACTAGATACAACAAAGGCAGTTAAGCCATTTATCTTACAGATCACCAAAAAGCCGCAGTTTGTACCAATGACAGGTATTGACGATGAGAGTGCTTTTATGAAAAAGAAGTATAGATATGGTGTTGATACGATGGACAATGTAGGTTATGGATTATGGCAGCTTGCCAGCTACAATGATGGCAGCGAGGCATAAATAGCAATAGAGAAGCTTTTCTCTATTGTGATATAATCTATTTTGGTGTTTTGGAAAAGCCGGGGCATATGCTGCAGGAGTTTGTCTAGCTCCCTAAGAACCTAACTACAAGGGTGAGGCGGATACCTTGAAAGCACTAAAGAGAAGAGACTAGACACTCTTTTCGACTCTAATATTTTTTACAATTCAAATGATCGTTTTCTGTTTTTTTATCTTGTTTAAGTTTATAATCGAGAAGATTTCCCCGATGCTTGCATCGGTTGGAGTTAATCGCCTCGAAGAGGCGATATTTTATGATAA
>JADGDK010000123.1 GCA_016744895.1 Campylobacterales bacterium
GAGTTCAGGAAGTATCACAGCTGTATATGGAAATGAAAATCACTCAACTTCTGTTTCTGGTACAGATAATGACTACTTTATCGTCAAAGATTGGGAGTTTGAAGAGGGACGAGAATTTTTACACAATGAACTAAAATCAGGTAAGGCTGTCTGTATCATCGGCGAAACAGTAAGAGAAGAGCTGTTTGGAAAACAATCTCCCATCGGTATGAACATAAGACTTGGTGCCTTTTCAGCTCAGGTAATTGGTCTGTTAAAATCCAAAGGTTCTGCCTCATTTGGTATGGATCAAGACGATACCGTGGTTGTGCCGATAAAAATGTTACAAAGAAGAATCACTGGAAATCAAAATGTAGATTCGATCATCATATCTGTAAAAGAGAGGGTCTCAACAGACAGCGTTACTGAAAATCTAAGACTTCTTTTTAGAGAGAGAAGAGATATCAGAGGTGATGAGGAAGAAAATTTTCATATTAGAGATATGAAAGATATCATCGAAACACTCTCATCCACAACAAAAATGTTAACCATGCTTTTAGGTGCAGTAGCGGCGATTAGTTTGATCGTCGGTGGTATAGGAATCATGAATATCATGTTGGTCTCAGTGACTGAGAGGACAAGAGAGATTGGTATCCGTCTGGCGATTGGTGCATTGGAGCGGGAGGTGCTGTTACAATTTTTAGTGGAATCTGTAGTACTTTCTGCCTTGGGTGGTATCATAGGAATTGTATTGGGATTACTTATCGCATTTGGTGTGACAGAAGCATTTAAAATACCTTTTGTTTTAAATACCAGTATCATCATAATTGCTTTTGTATTTTCAACGATTATAGGGGTAATTTTTGGTTATTTCCCTGCAAAAAAAGCAGCTACATTAAACCCGATTGATGCTTTACGGCATGAGTAGAAAGTCAGATATGATTATCTACTCAATACCTATAAATAACTTCTACTTTTTTACCATAAAACTTAGGCTCTGTACCAAAAATATGCAGATCTAAAAAGGCTTTAAAACGTGCCAACACTTCACGAAGTCTCACCCGAAGACCAAAAACACCTGCGATATTTTTAGCTTCAAAAGCGATCGCATCAATCTCTTTTTTATCAGCGATATAGAGTGCTCGAAGTACATGAAAGCGTTGTGAAACGATGATAAAATCATCCAAATCAAAAATCGCTTTTGCTCTGACGATAGAATCCAAAGTCCTAAATCCTGCATAATCAAGTGTGATATGTTCTTCAGGCACACCACGAGCGATCAAATCATCTCTCATGTTAGTCGGCTCGTCATACTCTTTTCGACCATTGTCTCCCGATACGACGATTGCATCTACTTTACCTGCTTTGTAAAGTGCAACCGCAGCATCTATACGGTAGTTGAAAAAGAGGTTTTCTCTGCCCCATGCATACTTGCTCGTCCCAAGTACAAGGGCAGCTTTTTTGTGAGGAATCCTCTCTATATCTGTATAAACTTTTGCATTGTAGTCATCTGTGATCGAACGATCAAGACTAAAAAGTAGAAGCCCTACAAGTAGTGTAAGACTCACAAACCCAAGTAGTATATAAAGTAGCTTTTTCACCAGTTACTACAAAGTATTATGCTTTTTTAACAAACTTTGGTGTGATCTTGATCGCACCAACACCTGGAATCTTACAGTCGATGTTATGATCATCCGCACTCTCAACGAGTCTGATACCTTTGATCTTTGTACCTACCTTGACCACTGAAGAGCTGCCTTTTACTTTGAGATCTTTGATGATAGTTACATCATCCCCACTTCGTAATGTTGCTCCATTTGAGTCTTTTACAGTAAACTCATCTTCCTCTTGTTCACTTGCGCTCCACTCATGTGCACACTCTGGGCATACAAGTAGACTGCCATCTTCATAAGTATATTCACTGCTACACTTAGGGCAGTTTGGTAGTTGTTCCATTTTTTTCCTTATATCTGTTTTTTATATAATATCAAAAATCGTGTGTTAAATAGCTCTTGATATCTAATTTATAAAAGTTTTTCCAACCAAAAACCTTAAACCCAAAAAATGCTATACTCTTCTTTGAGGTAATCATATGAGCAATATCGTCAAAGAGATCGCCAAAGAACTTGGCATGACACAAAAACAGTTAGCAGAACATATCGGAGTCAAAGAAGATACTGTCAGTCAATGGGCACGAGGGATCAATCCTATTCCAAAATGGGCGTTAAAGATGTTTGAACTGCTCAAAAAAGAGCAAAGATACCAAAGCTTAGAAGAGGATCTTAATAAGATGGCTAGTATCGTATCCGATTTAAAATCGGTTTATGGTGATAAAAATAATAAATAAATAAGATAAAAACTGATACAATTCTTTTGTAGTACATTATATATCAAGAGTGTTACTATAAAGGAAAACTGATGTCAGATAAAAACAAGCAAGACCATTCTCAAATTGTGATCGATACTTTAGACAGACTTACAACCACACAAAATGATATACGTTTTCTTTCCCATATATTACTTGCATGGGATGTCAATCTTTTTCCACCAAATGCCAATGACCTCGCTGCAATGAGTCGTGTGTGTAACCAGATAGATGAGCAGATCAAAGAGTGTAGCGTATCACTTAGGTCAATGCTCTAACTGATACATTACATATTTTGGAAAAATAAAAGATCACTTTTTTTGAAAGTTTCCAAAAAATATACCACTCAAAATAGGAGTATCCCACAAAATAGAGAAAAAAACAGAGCGAGTGGATATTTATACGCATTGTCAAACCATGAGATACTCACAGCCATACCTAGTCCTGCCCATTGACTCACTACTAGATCTGAAAAAATCACACCTCTTTTTAGTACCTGAAGTCCAAAAAGAGCATGGATACCCACTAGCAAAAAGGCTAGCAGGATAGAGGGTGCTAGTATCTCGATTATTGAGTTAATTTATTTATAATAGTGTTAAAAAGATTTTCAATACTATTTGCACCACGTAGCGCATCTACATCATGCGGTATATCAATAATAGTTAATTCTGTTTTTGCAGAAATCAATTTTGCAGCTTTTTTATTATGGTAGATATCATGCATGATTAAAAGATCTGATTTCTCCTCTTTAATCTTGGCAATCAAACTTTGGATATGTTTTGCAGTAGGAGAGATACCTGCGATAGGCTCTATAGTATCGAGAAGTTCCATCTTATATCGTTTTAAAAAATAGTCAAAACTTTTATGATACTGAATTACTTTCCTACCTTCAAAAGGTTTCATTTTTGTATCCCAAAGAGTGAGGTTTTTATCCCATTTTCGCTTAAAGCTTTTATAGTTTTTTTGGTAGATATCTTTGTTTTTTGGATCTAATTTAGATAGCTTACGCATAATTGTTTTAGCTACTATAGTTACGTTATAAGGATCCAAGATAAAGTGAGGGTTTCCATCAGGATGAATATTTCCATCTGTTTGACTAACAGAGCTATGTGTATCGATCATCTCTATCTGATTTGAAAGATCTAAAAACCCTTTAGCACCATCAAAAACATTAGCATTATTGGCTCTGTCTATAAGTGGAGGTAGCCACCCAATTTCTAATTGACCACCATTTAAGATCAAGAGATCTACATTTCTAAGTTTTGCAATCAAAGAGGGTCTTGCTATAACAAAGTGTGGATCCTCTTTTGGTTTAGAAAGTGTTGTAATACTTACTGACGCTCCACCGATGCTCTTTGTAATATCTTCTATATATTTATAGGTGACAGCGATCTCAACTTTGGCATATGCGACACTTGCCAATAAAGTCATGATTAATAGTATCTTCATTATTTTCCCTAATTTATTAAAAACTATGAGCCCCATGGCTACCGATGGAGAGATTTATCTGTAAGATAATCTCATCATTTCTGACTCTATTTCCCTCTTCGTCGAATTTTGAGTTATCTTTATTGTAACCGAATACGATTAAATTCAGAAAAATTATATTCTAGCATTGCAGAATAGCGAAGTCCTACTCTCCAATCTTGATCGATTTTATATATAAGAGAACTATAAAGTCCTGATTGTTTTTTAATCAAATCTAGCTGCTTTTCCCAATCATCACTGTTGTTGTTTGGTACATACTGAATACCATCAAGCTCTCTTTTTATATACTCCGTAGTCCAAGTCAAATTACTATAAGATCCAAGTGATTTTTTTAAGGTTAAATCAATACCAAATAGTGCATTATTGATAAATGGTTGATCTGCAAAATTTTATATCATTTGATACAAAATGTTATCAAATAAAACATCAAAAAATATTGAACTCTATTTTATCTCCTTAAATCTAAGTTTTTAAATAGATGATTAAATATAAGTTTTTTATCTAGTTGTAAATTCTTGATATCAAGTTCCACTACGTTTATGCTATTTTTTATAGTGGTTACATCCTCTTTTGTTTTCAAAGAGTTTTGGTATAAGTTATTGACTGTTTCATAGATATTTTTATATCTACTGATTATCTCTTGTGTATTGTTTATCTTTTTTTCAATATATTTTAATTGCTCTTTTTTTAATTTATAAAAATTCTCCTCATCCTCTTTGATATCGTTTAATTCAAGGTTGGCTATTTTATGTTGCAGCTTTGAACTTTTTATTGATTTATTATAGTTGTAATCTAGTGGCATTGTTACTTTTAGACCGTAAGCGTAAAAATCATCATCCTTTTGATATTGAGTATCATCATAGCCATAACTTCCATATAGTGATAATTTTGGCAAATAAGAAGCTTTTGTAATCTCTTTATCATATTTTGTATCTTTGATAAGCAACTCTTGTGCATAGATATTTATATTGTTATTGATATAGGTGTTATGCGATATTTTGTTTAAGGTATTTAAATCTATTTGATGATATTTTTTAAAAGAGTATCTTTTCAACTCTTTTACAAGTGTTGCCTTTTCTATATTTAAGTTTTGCACACTGTTTTTAAGATTTGATAACGCTATAACACCCTGATCTAATTCACTGATATCAACGATTCCATTTTCATAGAGACTCTGTTTGGTATCGATCTCTATATTTTTATTTTCAATTAAAAATGTGAGTTTTTGGATCTCTATATCTATCTTTTTTAGATTTATAACACTGTTATAGATTAAAAACAGTATAAATTGTCTTTGTTGTTGATAGCTAAGGTGGCTTAGTTTTTCTAAGTTTTTTCCCTTAGATATCGTATCTAAGATAGCTCCATTTTTATATATCTCTTGATCTATATTGATAGATATCTTATCTGATTTGATACTAGTATCTGTTATGGCAAGTTTTGATTTTGATTTGCTTGCTTCTATATAGAGTGGATTGATCCATGAGTCTTTTTTATAGTGTGACTCCTCTATTGATTTTTCTAATTTTTTTTCTAAAATATATTTTTGGGTATCGTTTAAAACCGTATCAGCATTCAATGATGTTAACATGAAACATAATAAAATTAATTTTGTAGTTTTCATTATTTAAACTCCACTTTTACAATCTCTCCAAAGAGTGTTTTATCCATATTTGTATTGGGTTTGACTAATTCGACTTGATGGGTAGATACCCTTAAATTATCTTTTATTTTTGAGATATTAAAGATTTTAAAATCACTTTGTTTATCATTTAGATAGACTTTTTTCTCATTTATAGTATTTAAATCTTCTGCTTTAAGATAGAGTACTATTTTTATTGTTGAAAAATCATACAAGTTATAAAGCTTAACTCCAATGTTTATAGTTTCATCTTTATCGATCTCTATTTTTCCAAGATAAAAATCTTGCACCAAAAACTCTTTTTTATCTTTTTGGTAATGCAAGCTTTTTATAGATTTTTTGAGCTCTATGATGCTCTGTTTGGTATGAAGATATGAGAGTTTTTCTTGATTTTTATCATAGATACTAAGCTGTTTTACTTTTGACTTATTGATATAGTTTTGCTTTTGTATCTTGAAAATCTCTGATTGATTTTTTAGACTCTGTTTCAATGAACCTAAGGCTATATCTTCCTCTTGCGTCTCTATTTTTACAATAGTTTCTTTACCTTTTATATAAGAAAACTCTTTTTTCTCATTTACAAATACCACTTTTCCTGAAACCTCAGAACTTATAGTGATTGTGTTATAAGGTTCTAGTTTGCCCATGTAGGTAGTAGCATTTAATACTACAGCCATAGATAGTATACCCATTAATTTTTTCATCATTTATCCTTTCTAATTTTTTGACTGACTGCAAAAAGTGCAGGAAGGTATATCAAGGTAAGGATTGTTCCCCACATCAGACCAAATCCTAAAGATATTGCGATAGGTTGTAATATCTTGGCTTGACCTGTTGCAAAAAAGATAAGCGTACTTAGACCTAAAAATGTTGTAATTGAAGTGATAATAATAGGTCGTAAACGAAGCTTTGCTCTATTCATCATCTCTTCTAAAGTTTTACTTTTTCTAATAAAATCAAGCATGACAATGGCATCATTGACAACAACTCCTGCAAGTCCTAAGATACCCACAACTGAGGTTAACGATAGATTTAGTTCCATCACAAGATGCCCAAACAGTGCTCCTATGATTGAAAATGGGATAATAGAAAGGACTATCATAGTTTGTTTAAAGGAGTTAAACAAAATAAGCAACGTAATAAAAATCAAAAATATCGCCACAAAAAAAGCAAAACTCATCTCTTTTGCCATTTTTTTATTTTGCTCCGCTTCCCCCTCAAAATTGATATTTACCCCTAGCTTTTTATATTTTTCAAATGTATTTTGAAGTAACTCAAGTGCTTCACCCGCTGTGAGAATCTCCATATTGACATTTGCAACTACTCTTTTTGTATCTATCCTATTTACTTTGGTAATAGAATCAAAATTATGTATATAGCTAAAGTCACATATATCGCTTAATAATATTTTTTGATCACTGTTTGGGATATTTATCTCAAAATCTTTTAATGGTATTCGTGAAGGAAAAGACATCATGGTTATAAAAGCTTATCATGATTCATTTAGCACACTGAGTGAGATTATTCGTGGTATCATCACTGATCTTACTTCGGGCAGTACACTCACCTCTACAC
>JADGDK010000124.1:0-2124 GCA_016744895.1 Campylobacterales bacterium
TTTTATCATAAAATATCGCCTCTTCGAGGCGATTAACTCCAACCGATGCAAGCATCGGGGAAATCTTCTCGATTATAAAAAAATTTTCAAAATTTTCAGAAGATAAAGGCAGAGCAGAAAGTGCCTTTATCATTAGAACAGGCTATGAAGTAAGACTATATTTTCAGTTAAAAACCTCTTAGATAAATAAAGTCAAGCTATAATAAGAGTTTATAAATAATACCAGATAGGGACACATGCGAATAATTCTATTATCTCTTTT
The DNA here is from genome assembly GCA_016744895.1 of Campylobacterales bacterium. Taxonomy (GTDB): domain Bacteria; phylum Campylobacterota; class Campylobacteria; order Campylobacterales; family QNZT01; genus SZUA-1433. The sequence goes on from JADGDK010000124.1 coordinate 263, forward strand.
TATACATTTATCTCTTTTTGCAGATTTTAATGCTACTAAAAAAGAGATTGAGGATTTTAGAAAAACTGTCACATGTGGTTATTATGATACTTTAAATGAGATAGACTGTTATTTAGCAGATTATAATGATACGAACCGAAGTAACTATGAACAAATAAGCAAGCATAAACTCCAAATTATCCTATCACTCAAAGATATATCCAGAAATTCGGCAAAAGTCGCACTTCGTCTAAGAGGGAAAATTGTATTACCCCAACTTCAAAATAAAATAGAATTGACTTTTAGTCAAAATGATGATGAACAGATAGATAATCAAAATATTAATAGCGATTATGATGATGTTGTCGATGATTCAAAGCTCCATGTTGGGCTAAAGTACTACCTCTACAATGAGAAAAAAAGTAAAGCATATGGAAAATTAAGTTTTAAACTTCGTTCTCCATTTGGCTTATATGCTAAGTTTGGTGTAGATAAGAGTTATCTCTATAAAGATTTTGAAACTGTATTTAATCATGGGCTCTATTATTATGTCAATGATAATAAATTTGCAGCATCTTCCGCTGTCTCATTTTTTAAACCTATCACAGTTGATTATTGGATAGGACAACAAAATAGACTCTATTGGGAATCATCAGACAGTATCTATCTCACCAATAACATCACTTTATATCAAATTTTAAATCTCAACGATAGAATTTTTTATAAAACAAGCTACACAACTTCGTATGATGATACAGATCATCTCAAACATGATAGTTTTGGTTTGAGCGCTGGCTATTTTCACCGATTTAATAAATGGTTTTTTATCGAAATGATTCCAGAATTTAAAAAGCGTAGATCTAACCACTATAAAGCTGAAACACTTATGACTTTAAACTTTGGTATGCTTTTATCAAGGTAGAAGACTTATTACCTATCACTTAAAATCTAAAATTCCTAAAGATTATATATTGTGTAAATCCATTTTTAGAATTTACACAATTATTTTAATACGATTAAGGTTTGATATCAACTTTAATAATATTATTTAAATCATTATCCCATTGCATTGTTGGATTAAAGCCATTTAACACAGTATAGATTCGTGTCCAAAAATATCCGCCAGCTTGATAATTTTCACTTGCTTGACCAATCCCAATAACACCTTCCATATTGTTCTCTCCAGAGTTTTCACCTAAACCTGTTGAGAGTACAAAATGTCTATGTCCATATGCTGATGATTTATCTTCATACATCCAACCATATACTGATTTAGCAGTTGTTTCATGTACCGTAGTCGGATAATTAGTAGATGACCCCACTTCTTGATATGCTATATTTTCTGCATAACTCCAGAAATCTGCATTTGTATTTATTATAACACCTGCATCATCTGTTAATCTTTCCCAAGGTGTTCGACTATCAGCTTGATGTGGATTTGCTGTAAATTCTGTACGATGTGTTGATATATAATTAGCATATGTTTGTGCAGGTGATGCAACAACTTGTGGCTCTATACCTTCATACACAATAATACCTCTTGCGCACCTTTCACTATTTATAAGATAAAGTGCTTTTTCAGATTCACTCATATTGTCCCATACTGTTTGAGATGGCATTTGTAAATTTGATGTAACTGTAGAATCATTTGCTCTTGCATTATTAAATGCATTGGCTATTTGATCAACAGTTAAAGTAGTATATGCACTTTGATTCCAGGCAACATCATCATGATTACCTGAGGAAAATACATCATTAAATACACTTTCTGTTGTACTATTTGCAGGACATTGATATGTTGTTACTACTGCATTAACCGTAATCACTACCGTATCTGTCGCAGTGGCACCGTCATCATCTGTTACTTTTAATGTTAAGGTATG
>JADGDK010000124.1:2223-6973 GCA_016744895.1 Campylobacterales bacterium
TGTTACGGTTACATTATCACCTACTGTGACGGTTTGATCCATTCCTGCATTTGCTGTTGGTGCTTGATTGGCTGGTGTGACTGCATTAACCGTAATCACTACCGTATCTGTCGCAGTGGCACCGTCATCATCTGTTACTTTTAATGTTAAGGTATGTGTCCCTTGTGTAAAGTCTGATTTTGAAAAACTTGCATTGCTACCAAGAACAGTTGATCCCTCTTTCCATTCATACTCTGCAATTGTTCCATCACTATCTGTTCCACTTCCTGTTACGGTTACATTATCACCTACTGTGACGGTTTGATCCATTCCTGCATTTGCTGTTGGTGCTTGATTGGCTGGTGTAACAACAGTATCACCTACTGTATCAACAGAAATAGTATTGGAGCTTGAAGATCCTATCTTATTTATTGCTTTTACCATAAAACTATATCTCATTCCAGGTTCTAGACCACTCACTGCAATACAATGACATCCTGCTGAAATCGTTTTGATAAGTTTACCATCTTGGTAGATCTCGTAAGCACTTTCATTATCTGCATTATCTCTCCACACCAATCTTACAGAAGTCTTATCTATTGCTTTTGCAATGAGTTCTGTTGGAGCAACTGGAGGGGTGATAACATCATCTGTTGTGCCACTAGCAGATACAGCTGTTGAAACACCTGCTGCATTTTTTGCTCTCACTTCAAAGTTATAGGTAGTTCCTGCATTTAATCCACAACTAATAATTTTTTTAGTTTCATTTGTATATGTATTTGCTACTAATTTTCCATCTTGATAGATTACAAAACCCTCTTCATTATCTGCATTATCTGTCCAAGTTAATTCAAGTTTTGTTGCACTTAATGGTGTAACTTGCAGATTTGAAGGAGCAGTTGGAATTTGTATCTCATCTTCGTTTACCTTAACTGTAACGGTTTTTAAAGCACATGAGCTCATATCATCACTAGCTTTATAAGTGAAGGTATCATCCCCTTTATATCCAACATTGGGTGTGTATGTAAAACATCCATTATCATGTAAAACTACTGTTCCGTGTAATGGCATATCTACTATCACAAATTTTAACATATCCCCATCTGCATCTGTTGCAGTGAGTTGTCCATCATATCTAATATCTTTATTAATACTAAAGGTTTCAAATGTTGCAACTGGCACAATATTTACTTGTTCAGATGTTTTTACTTCAGGTTCTTCTCCATTTACGGTAGATGAATCTCCACACCCTGCAAAAAGGATGAGTGATAAAGCTAAGGAGAGATGTAAATTAGTTTTTTTCATATGAATATGCTCCATTTTTAATTTTAAAAAGAGTATATTTTCTATTTTATTAAAAAATTCTTAAAAATATTTAATTATTTTAAAGTATTATGTTAATTAAATATATTAAAATAAATTATTTCTTGGAGTTACAAATAGTAACAATTAATATAATATAAATATCTTAAAATACTGATAATATTACTTTTTCATCAGCACCAAATATACAACCACCGATATCCCTGCACTTCCAAGTATCATCAACATCACCATCATCTGATAACGCACCGCGATCAAAGGATCAACACCCGAAAGGATTTGACCGGTCATCATTCCAGGAAGTGATACTAAACCTACTGCAAAAAGTGCATTGATGATAGGAATAAGTGAAGCTTTGTAAGCAGTGGCTCTTGCATCTATATAACCAACTTTTCTACTTAACTCACTCTCAAATCTTTCAGCTGCGATACTCACAGCATTCATAGAATTTGCAAAGATCATGCCAGCTAGGGGTATGAGTATCCGTGGCTCATACCAAAAAGAGAGTTCTAGCACACCCAAGGTAACAACGACAAGTGTAAAAACACCACCAACAGCGATAGATATAAAAGCATACAGATAGAGTGATTTTTGTCTCTTTTGTACAGGACGAAGTGAGATCATACTTGCAGCTATGAGCATGATCGAGAGTACTAGAACAACAAGATATGGGGAGTCACTCTCAAAGATATAAGTTAACACATACCCTATCAAAATCAACTGTATCAACATTCGAAACAGCGCATAAAAAAGTGTTGTTCTATCTTCTGTCCAAAGCATATAGAAATATATCACCACTCCAACAGGTATCATAACCCATAAAAGATCTACTAGTGAGATATTATAGATTGAGCTATTCATAAAAGTGGTTTTTTTTCTTTATACATACCGCATACTTTACCACTACTGTTTTTTACCTCAATGGAGGGAATAATCTTTGATTTGAAACCAAATGCCTTACATCCATGAGGATGTGCACTCTCCCATGTCACATAATAATATACACATCGTTTACAATTGATCTTTTGCACTATTTATACGCCTCTTTCATCTTAAATATCGTAACATGTAATAATTATAGCAAATTCACTAGGAGTTACTCTTGGGTTATCATATATTAACGACACAAACCATCAAAGAATTTTTACTCAATATTCCAAATATCAAAGCTTTTTTCGATGATGAGAACTTAACAGTAGATGAGATAGGCGACGGAAATCTCAACTTTGTTTTTATTGTCAAAAACCAAAAAGATCCTCAAAAAGCACTTATTGTCAAACAAGCTGTTCCCTATCTCAGAATTGCAGGAGAATCATTTCCACTCTCCAAAGAGCGTATGACATTTGAGATCAGAGCATTGCAAAGTTCTGAAAAACTTGTACCTGAGTATACTCCAAAGATCTATTATTCAGATGAAGAGATGAGTGTAGTGGTGATGGAGTTTTTAAGTGAACATATCATCATGCGAAAAGGTTTAATTGACTGCATCTATTATGATAATTTTAGCGATCATATCTCTACTTTTTTAGCACATACACTTTTTCATACTTCCTCCTTACACTTAGATAGCAGTCAAAAACGACTTTTTATGGATAAGTTTAATTCCAATAGAGAGCTTTGTAAATTAACAGAAGATTTTGTTTTTACATTTCCTTATATGGAACATGAGACAAATGAGATAGAAGATAATTCACAGCAAGAGGCAAAAGCACTATTTTCACAAACTTCTTTTAGAAAAAACGTCTTAAAACTCAAATATAGCTTTATGACCCAATCCGATGCACTACTCCATGGAGACCTCCACACAGGCTCAATAATGGTAAATAAAAAAGAGACTTATGTGATAGACCCTGAGTTTGCATTTTTCGGACCTTTTGGATTTGACGTCGGAGCACTCATCGCAAATCTCATCTCTGCCTATATCTCACATTTTTATCGAAGTAAAGATGAAGCATATCAAAAGTGGATATTACAGATGATAAAAGAAATTTATCAACAATTTGAAATGAAATTTTTACAACTTTGGGATGCCCAAAAAGAGAGTGCTTTAATCTTGCCAGAGTTTATAGATGAGGCTACACTTGCAGAATTTAAAAAAGAATTTATGCATAAAATTTTTCAAGAAAGTATAGGATTTGCTGGATGCAAAATAGCACGACGCGTTTTTGGAATCGCAGGAGTTGAAGAGATCAGAGCACTTGAAGATAAGAGCAAGAAAAAAGAGGCTAATTTAAGAGCACTAAGAACAGGTGTAACCCTCATAGAAAATTATGAAAACATTGCTAATACAGATCAACTCATAGCCATCATAAAGGAGATCTCATGAATGGAACGTATAAAGCACTTTGGTTAGATAAGGAGGATAATTTAGTCGTAATTGACCAGAGAGTTTTACCATTTATCGAAGAAAATATTACTATCACCAATACTGAACAATGTGTTGAAGCGATCAAAAACATGACTGTACGAGGTGCTGGAGTCATTGGAAATACAGCGGCATTTGGCATATTTTTAGCGGCTCGAGAATCCCAAGAAAATTTAGCAGAATTAGAAAACAGAGCAAAACTCATTCGTAAATCTAGACCCACAGCTGTCAACCTTATGTGGGCAGTTGATAGAATGATGAATATAGCTCGTACCTCACAAAATATGCTTCATGATTTGAAATTAGAAGCAATAAAAATATGTGATGAGGATTGTCAAACAAGCAAAAATATTGCAAATTATGGAGCTGATATCTTTGAAGAGCTCCTGAAAGAACAAAACAAAACCTCTATCAATATCCTCACACACTGTAATGCTGGCTGGCTTGCAATCGTTGATGATGGAACAGCTCTAGCCCCAATTTATGAAGCTAAAAGAAGAGGCATAGATATCCATGTGTGGGTGGATGAAACAAGACCTAGAAATCAAGGTGCAAATTTAACAGCTTGGGAATTGGAAAAAGCAGGGGTAAATCATACCGTCATCGCTGATAATACAGGAGGACACTTGATGCAACATGGCATGGTAGATATATGTATCACAGGTGCTGATCGAATAAGTCGTGGTGGAGATGCTGCAAATAAGATAGGAACTTACCTAAAAGCTTTGGCAGCAAAAGATAATAACATCCCATTTTATATTGCCCTCCCCTCATCAACATTTGATTTTGAAATCATTGATGGGCTTAAAGAGATTCCTATAGAGATACGAGGAGAAGAGGAAGTCAAATTTATCAGAGGTCTTGATGAAAGTGGAAAATACTCAAAACTTCAAATTGTACCAACAGATTCAAAGGCTTTAAATTATGGTTTTGATGTGACACCTTCACGTCTCATCACTGGGCTAATGTGAACGGTCGTTTGGTTTTTAAAAAAACGATCATTTGAAATGAACTACCCCGCTGCAAGCAACGGGGTATCATCGAATGTTTTAGCATTCCACTAAAGGTCAAATTTGAGGTGAC
>JADGDK010000125.1 GCA_016744895.1 Campylobacterales bacterium
TAGAGATAGCTACCTCTTGTACATTTTCCTCCACTTTATTGGCTGTTACGGTTATAGCATCTAAACTAGTTGGCTCTTTGGCATATACACTATTTACCAAAACAAGCGAAGCGGTTATGGATAAAACTATTTTATTTTCTCTCTTCATTCTTTACCTTTTATTGAAAATTAATTACTTTTGAGTATACTTGATATCAATAATGAAAATCAATAATAATATTATCTTAAAGGTATTATTATGATTCCAAAAAGGAATTTTGATGTTAAAAGAAAAAAAACTGAGCAAAGAGATGACACTCTATAAAAAAGAGGCACACTATCATGATGATACCATCCAAACCGAAGAGACTGATAGTGCTTATTTGATCATGTGTATTACCCTCAAGGGAACTTGTGAAGCTAAAAGTACACTCAATAGTTATCAAGAAAGAATTAACAAAGATTATACAGTCTTAGATATGGTTAATAACGATGTATCCATCGTACAAACACCTAAAAATACACATAAGAAATTTGTAGGAATAACCTTACAAAAAGAGTTTTTAGCACAAAACTTACCCTCTAATAAACAGACAGATAAAATCTTAAACTTTTTCCAAGGTAATAAAAGTATTGAAAACCTAAGCAATCAAAAAACACACCCAAAAACACAAGCATTAGCCTTAGAAATCTTTAATACCCCATATATCAATACGCTAGATAAACTCTATACAGAATCAAAAGTATTAGAACTTATCTACACCGAATTTACACACCTATATAATGCTGACAAGATTAAGCCTAACACCATGATGAGGTTTTCAAACCAAGATAAAGAAGCACTCTACCATGCAAGAGAAATCTTAAAAAGCAATCTTTCAAATCCACCCAGTATGAAGGAGTTGGCTAGAAAAGTAGCTATCAACGACCTGAAATTAAAAGTGGGGTTTCATAAATACTTCAATGAAACCCCTTATAGTATCTCCCTAGAGTGTAGATTGCAAGAGGCTAAGAACCTATTAGAACAAAGTGAATTAAATGTAGGAGAAATATCGCAAAAAGTAGGATATAAATACACCTCTAACTTTACCAAAGCATTTATCAAAAGATTTGGCATCAGACCTAAAGATATGATGAAACATAGAATTTATTATTAGCGCGTGGAGGTTTCATACTTCTTAAAAAACCAGTAAACAAATGCTAGCACAAACCCCATCCCTAAAAATTCAAAGATAAACATAGTTTGATAACTAAAATGCTGTATTAAACTGCCTGCAATAATCGCGGCTAATATTCTGCCTATGGCATCTATACTAGACTGCATGGCGTAGTCAATAGCACGAAACTCTTTTCTTGTGTAATCCATCATTAAAGCAAAGAGTATAGACGAAGACAATGCCATACTAAGTGCTATGCAAGTGACAGATACAATTAAAAAACCAAACGACAATGGATAGTATTCTACTAGTACAAAGAGAAAGATGCTAAATATATTTAAAAATGTAAACTTATGCAATAGATACTTTTTTGTAAAACGTTTGTTTAAAAAAGAGATACTCAAACTACCAAATGTAGCGACGAGTGAACCATATATGCCTACTAAAAGTGCTACCGTATTGGGTTCAACTCCTTTTGCAATGAGATAGGGTTTTAAAAACATCCAAACAGGACTGATAAATATAAAATAAACACCTAAAACCAACAGCCAAGGGATGATCTCTTTTTGTTTGAAAAACCTTTGACAGATTTGTCAAATCTCAAAGTTGGAGACTTGGTTGAGTTTGAAGTCACACTCAAAGGTACCCCGCTCTCCAATAGCCCATAGGGAGAAAAGTATGCAACCTATCTCAGTAGTACTTACAATCAAGGCGAAGGAGTGAGACTTTTTGTCTATATTAAAAATGGAAAGACAAGCTTTAAAGTACCCTCTAGCGGTCAATGGATTATCAATGTCTATAACACACAAAATATCACACAAGACAATGCACTTAAAGCACTACATGGTAAAGCAACAGTATTGATGAATGCCGCAACAATCACATTTTATGTCAAGTAAAGTGACAAATCCACAGTTTGAGAGATTCTAGGATAATTTTCCTAGAATCCATACCTTAGCTGAGAAATAATCACTAAAGTTGCGCTAACGTGATTTGAGTTTAATACACTTACAATAAAAAAAAATCCCTATAGCATAAATATTGTATTGATAATTGTTTTCAAAAACAATATACTGTCTCAAAATTAAACAAAAGGATTTTTATGAAAATAGCAACAAAAATAGCACTCTCTACACTTTTAACTGTAGGGAGTTTATCAGCCCACTCTTTGTGGATCAACTCTTTTGAGTCATTTGCGCATAAACCTGGACATACGACGGTGGGATTAGGCTGGGGACACACATTGCCAATAGATGATATATTAAACTCTCCAAAGGGGAAAGTGATCATTGAAAAGTTCACGATTACAACTCCAGATGGTGAAGTAATTAAACTTCATATCCCTGAAAATAAAACTGTTGATCCCACTTTAGAAACCACTAACTTTGATCTCTATCCTGCAGATATTGGTTTACAAAAAATTGCTTTAAAAGAGGATAGCAAAAAAGGTGTTTATAAGATACAAGCCAAATCAAAACCCACTTTTTATACCCAGTATCTAGATAAAAAAGATCGAAAAAGGTTAAAGTTAAAATCAAAAGATGAGCTTAAAGATGTCAAAAAGGTTTTAATGTCCGTTAAATATGAAGCTTTTGCAAATAGCTATCTCACGTTAGGTGAATGGAGTGCGCAAAAAGCGACTAATGAAGGGCTTGAAATCATCCCTAAAACAGATCTTAGTAATGTCAAGGTAGGAGATTTAGTGACCTTTGAAGTACTCTTTTATGGTAAACCGTTAAGTATGTCAGCAAAAAGCAAAGAGTTTATCACAGCGGTGAGCAATAGTTTTGGTCAAAATGATGGATTCTCTCTACTCTCTTACATCAAAAAAGGAAAAGCACAGATTCGTGTACAAAGTTCTGGACAGTGGATGGTCTCTTGCAATCATAAAGGTGATGTCACTAAAGATGGTAGTTTAAAAGCGCTATATGGTAAAGCAGATCAAGTTTATCATGGGGCATCACTCACTTTTAATGTCCAATAAAATTATTCTTTTTAGTTATTTTTTTCTTCCAAATTGGTTATAGAAAAAAAAAAAAAGAAGCTATAATAATATGCAAATGATATTCAGTATCATAATAAAAAGGACATACAATGAAACCTATATTTTTACTCACTATCCTATCGGTCTCTTCGCTTTTTGCGTTGAGTCCTTTAGAGATAGCAACAAATGTTAAACAGAATTCTAGCGGTTTTGAAAGTGCTAGAAGTGTCATGGAGATGGTCTTGATAGACCAAGCTGGCAATGAATCAAAGCGTGTGATGCACTCTATCTCTTTAGAAAACACAGAAAATTCCAAAGAGGATGGGGATAAATCACTGATGGAGTTTAAAACACCTTTAGATGTTAAGGGAACAAAATTTCTCTCTCATGAGAAGATTGGAAAGAACAATAACCAATGGCTCTATTTACCTGCTTTAAAAAGAATTAAAAGAATCACCAGTAAAAATAAAAGTGGCTCTTTTATGGGAAGTGAATTTTCTTATGAAGATCTCTCTTCACGAGAACCTTTAAAATATACCTATGAAAAAGCACTGCAAGAAGTTGATTTAAATGGTACGAAAACATACCACTATGAGAGGTATCCAAAAGATAAACATTCTGGCTACTCTAAACAAGCGATTTGGGTCGATGCTAATCGGTTTGTTGTTTTAAAGGTTGACTATTATGATAAGAAAAAAGAGTTACTGAAAACGTCTACGTTTAGTGGCTATAAAAAGATCAAAGATACCTACAGAATATCTAAAATCTCTATGGTAAACCATCAAAATAAAAAAGCGACTACCCTAGAATACCTCGAAGATGAGATACATCAAAACTTACGTCAAAAGGATTTTTCAAAAAGGGCTTTACAGGATTAAACGATGAAAAAATTATTATTTCTATCGTTATTCTTTGTGGATTATGTCTGTGCTGAGTTGGAGATGAAACAATATATTGGTGCTGAATATAAGTCTTATCTCAAAACTAAAGATGCGCGTTTAAGTAGCAATAAAGCAATCACTTTTCACAATGAATTTAAATATAGTTTTGATGTTATGAAGCTTTACTTCGACATCGATCTCTTAAAAGATTTTGATGAAGATAAAAGAGATCAAATCAACCTAAACGCCTTATATCTGAGTTTTTCTTATGATGATTTTGACTTTGATATCGGTAAAAAAGTGATTTTTTTGGGTAGTTTAGAAGCGTACAATCTTGTAGATATCTTTAATCGTCAAAACTATCAAAAAGATAGTTTAGATGAGTATAAAAAAGGGACTTACATGATGGGGCTAAATTACTATTTTGAAGATGAAAAAAAGGTTTCGCTCTATTTTAAATATTTTGAAGAAGATATCAAACGAGGCAGTAAAAAGTCTCCTTATTATCCCTATGGTATAGCAGACTATGATGCAGCATTGCAGTTTGTAAACAAAGAAGAAAAACCATCTTTGTTGGCACTATATGAAGATACATATGATGATACGCTTAGTGCAGATATAGCTTTTGGCTTTTTTTATGGCTATGACGAGACTATTTTATCCCAAAAGCGTGATACTAGCTATCACCCCTTTTTATTTCAAAGTATGAAGCTGTTTAGCTTTGATACGTTTGTTGTGGACTCAACACTCTATAAGGTAGAAGCCTCTTACTCAAAAGTGGCCGCTGATAGCAGTTTTGATATCAAAGACTTTTACCAGATAGGTTTGGGAAGTGAATATACCATAGAAAATATCATCCAAAACCATAACTTAGGGTTTATCACAGAGTACTACAAAAGTAATTCAGACTACAGTAGTTTTGATAATGATCTGTTTTTAGCCCTAAGATATGCTTTTAATGATAAAGATTCGAGTCAAGTGTTAGTTGGGGTTGTAAAAGATTTAGGAAATAGCCAAAAAAGTGCGTATTTGGAATACTCAGGAAGAGCAACAGACACGCTAAACATGAGTGCTGACATCAGATATATTAAAGCAGATGAAAAGAGTTATTTGGGTGAACACATGCGAATGGGTTGCGAGATAAAATATTATTTTTAAGGATCAAAAATGAATAGAGAAAGATTTGCATTAGGGATTATAAAATACAGATGGTTAATTGTGATATTGACACCATTATTGGTGGCGTTACTTTTTACTGCAAACTTAAAGAAGGCAGGATTTGAGACAGATTGGAAGATCTGGTTTGATAAAGATTCGCATATCATGCAAAACTTTGAACAATTTAAGCGAACCTTTGGTTCTGATGATCGTTTGATGATTACGTTGTATCATAAAGAAGGTATTTTCCAAAAAGAGATTCTTAAAAGTATTCAGGATATGACTGAAGCACTGTGGCAGACAAAATCGATTGCAAGAGTAGATTCTATCTCCAATTATCAGTATGCACATGTAAGCCGTGAAGATCCAGATGAAATTATCGTAGAAGATTTTTTAGAAGATATTGATAGCTTAAGCACTGCACAATTACAAAGCAAAAGAGAGATTGCTACGACTGATATACAAACTAAAAACTTACTCATTTCAGAGGATGGGAAAGCGGCCGTTATTATCGCACGAATGGTCTATTCTGAGTCGATAAAACAAGAAGATTACATCACACTTTTTCACGATGCCAATGCCATTATAGATAAATATAAAATAGAAGGTGTAACATACCATAGTGTTGGTGTTCCAGCCTTTACCAACGCGTTTATGAATGCGATTAAAGGAAATATTTCCACTTTTTTACCTGCACTTTTAGGGATTGTTATTATTTTACTGCTGCTTATCTTTAGAAATATTTGGGGTTTGATTTTACCTATGAGTGTAGTGTTTTTAACCATTTTATGTGTTGCAGGACTCTCTTTTGGACTGGGATATAAACTCAATACTATCACCTCCATGTTTCCTATCTTTATCATTGCTGTTGGGATTGCTGACTCGATACATATATTTTGGGTATGGATGCATAAAAGGCAAGAAGGATTTAGCAATATTGACAGTATCGTCTATACGATAGAGAAAAACTTTACCCCTGCACTGATCACCTCTTTGACGACTTTTGTTGGTTTCTTATCTTTAGGGATCTCAAAGATTGTGCCACTGCAAGCTTTTGGTATTGTTGTTGCGGGTGGTGCGGTGATAGCATTTTTACTCAGTGTGATTTTGTTGCCTGCTCTTTTAAGTGTGATAAATCCAAAGATAAAAGCGCAAAAACATAAAGCCAATAGAGCAAAAGCTTGGACAAAAAAATATACAGACTTTGTCGTAAGATATGACAAACCAATTATCATTTCGATGGTTTTGTTTATCGCTATAAGTGTGATAGGATTTAAAGATGTCAGTGTAGATACAGACTTTATGAAACAGTTCTCAAAAGAGACAGAGATACGAAAAAGTGCGGAGTTTGTACAAGAGCATATAGGTGGCACTGTCTCTGTCGAGATTATCATCGATAGCAAAGAGAAATCTGGTATTAATGAGCCTGATTTTATGAAACATGCCGATCTCTTTAAACAAGCGTTCAAAGCACAGTTTGAACAAGTACGCCATGTAAACTCACTCACTAATATCATCAAAAGATATAACAAATTGATGCATGGTGATCAAGAAGCATTTTATACGATACCAGACTCCAAAGAATTAATTTCACAATATATGCTACTTTATTCTTTGTCGCTTCCACAAGGTATGGGTATCAATGACATGATGGATGTAGATAGTAGATATCTAAGACTCACAGCGATGATAAATGTCTCTAGTGAACTCAAAAAGTTAGAGATGTATGAGTGGACGAAAAAGTGGTGGAAGGATCATGGAGGGTACACTGCGACGATTGAGGGGCTTACAATGATCAGTGGACACATGAGAAC
>JADGDK010000126.1 GCA_016744895.1 Campylobacterales bacterium
GTTGCAGGGTTTATTGAATCATAAATATTAACTTTTTTTGTTTTTCCGTTTGGTAATTGGAAATTAAAATACTTTTTATAATAGTTGTCATTCATATATCTTTTGACACCTTGTCCAATAATCATGTTTGGAGTTTGTAAAAATGCTTTTACATTAAGTGCCGAGAATAATTTTTTTAGATTCTGGTTTAATTGCTCATCAAAAAAATCAACACCAATAATACTAAAATAGTGTTCACCATCTGGTGTAAAATACCTTCCATAGACTCTTGGAACAACGGCACTTACTCCTCTCATTTGACTAAAATTGTCAATCAAATCTATATTTATTGGTACACTTTTCCCACCAATAAGTTTTTGAATAATAAAGTCAGGTTGGGCTTTGAGTGTGTGAAGAGCATCTTGTTTTATAGAACTACTTATAAACATCATCGCACTTAAAAGCCAAACGATGATAACAGATATGATAAAAATTGCAAGATGCTTACCTCTATGTTTAAAAACTAAAAGAGATAAAAAGTTAAAAAAAGCACTATTTTGCATATGTAAAATCCATATAATTTATCTTTTTAAGGCTTGGGGAAAGTTCCGTATTATGATCATCATAAGCTCTTATTCTTGATTCAAAGTGCGAAGCTGACATGGAAATACCAGGAAGTTTTATAATGTGACTCAATGTTTGCAATTGTTGAGATTTTGTTTTATCCTCTAAAATATGTGTAGTTATAATTGTTGCAGTTAACAGGATAAAAAGTAGTAAAAAAGAGAGTAAAAAGCTTTTTGTGATGATTTTCTCCTATTGGTCTAGGCTGTAGACTAAGTCTTCAGTAATTTCATCAAATTTTACTATTTTTTTCCCGAAATGTTCCTTTAAAAACTCTTTTGCATCGGCTTTGGTTTTAAAAGGGATAAACTCATTTCCCATTGGTCCATAGATATTTGATCCTATAACGTATGAAGCTTCTTTTGCTGAAATTGGTTTCAGTGTATAATAATCACTCACTAAAATATCTTTAACAGCTTGCTTCTTATGATGATAACGTTCTGGATCAAAGTAGTATTTTAACATATCTTTTACACCATCGAAATAGTGGAGTTTTCCATCTTGTTCTTGTATCGTTGCAACCCATTTTGGATATTTTGCAGTAAGCATCCCACAAACAGGACATTTAGAGCCTTTTGGTACGTGTATAGAGTCTTTTGTATCAGATAGGTTTTGATTGGTAAGATATAGTACAACAGATTTAAGCTTTTGATTATTGATATGAGTGCAGTAGTTTTTATCTTTGATTTGATATTCAAGTTCTTGGGGCGTGTCATATAAAATTGTGCTGATAGCTTTTTTGTCACATAAGACATTGTAAATCTTTTTTCCTTTTTTGATTGCTTTTGCATTATCTGCATTGATAAAGCTCAAAATGAGAGAAATTGTTATTAGGATTTTTAAAAACATAGTGATCGTTCCTTGTTTAGGCAGTATACAAAAAAGACACTGTATTTTATAAGGAGGTAATGTGTTTGCAGGACATTATCATGTAAGTATCTTTTCGTATATTTAAGAATTGTACAGATGATTTGTTAATTATTTGTTAAATTTTAGGATTATTTATTTAGGTCGATATTGTTGGTAAGAATTCTTACATAGGAGCTTATATGGATTTTAAATTAGTATATGAATACACTAAAGAATTAACCGTACTTTATGTTGAAGATAATGAATCTTTAAGAGAGAGTACTTATAAAGTATTTAATAATTTCTTTAAACAAGTTGATATCGCAATAGATGGTGATGATGGACTAGAAATGTATAGTGCTTTTCATCAAAAACATGGAGAGTATTATGATTTAGTGATCTCCGATATTAATATGCCTGTTATGGATGGCGTGGAAATGGGTCAAGAAATTTTAGTACATAATTTTGCACAATCGATAATATATATTACCGCTTACAATGAAATATCGTATCTTCTTGAAGCAATTA
The DNA here is from genome assembly GCA_016744895.1 of Campylobacterales bacterium. Classification (GTDB taxonomy): domain Bacteria; phylum Campylobacterota; class Campylobacteria; order Campylobacterales; family QNZT01; genus SZUA-1433. The sequence continues at coordinate 1,981 of JADGDK010000126.1, forward strand.
AAATGGGGGTTTCTGGATTTTTAATCAAGCCTTTGAAAATAGATGAGTTTGCCAATATGCTTTATAAAGTATGTCAATCTATTTGTGATAGAAAAATGGTCGATCAACATTATGATCAAATTGAAGAGATGGCGATGCAGATGCAGTCTCAAAATGATGAGCTTCAAAAGAAAAATGATGAACTTGAAAAATCTATGAGGGTTTTAGATACAATGGTTTATAAAGAACATCATGTCCAAGTAGAAAAAACAGTTGAGTTAGAACCTTGTTTACTAGCAAATGATACAGAGAGAATTCAAGAACAGATAAGTTATCTTGTGAAAGATGATTTACCAGAACTTAAAGAGTTGCATCATGAAATAGATTCATTACTGATAGAAATTATTTCATGTAATGGTGATCTTCATTCAATATCAGAAAATATACCTGAAATGGCTACACATTTTTCTTCTTATGCTTCTATCTTACAACTTTACTCTTTTTATGGTGAGTTGAGTAAGTCAATGCTTGATTTAACACATATTATTAAGAGTGTACAGCTTCCCGATGAAGAAGAATCTAGATTAAATATCTTTTTATTTCTTGAAAGTTTTATGCATGTATTGGGAAAATGGCAGGATGATTTGGCTTTACTTCAACAAGATAAATTAAATTACTTAGATGCATCTATGATTAGTGATATGGTAACAATCTCAAATATGTGGAAACAAGAAGTTGCACCAATAGAAGAGTTTGAGTTAGAACTTTTTTAATAAATCTATAAATTATTGGCACAATAATTGCTAAAAATAAAATATATTTAATTTTAGGAGTTGTGATGTTTAATTTTAATCGTATAGAAAAGATTGATCAAGAGTTAGATACTATTTTTGAGTCCCCAGAATTGTTATCAGTTGAAAAAAATAGAGAGTTAAATTTAATTAAAGAACAGATAGATAAGATTTATATGAAAAACTCTTTAAATCAAGTTGAAGATATCTATCGTCAAATAAATAAAATTTATAAAAGTGACGCTATAACAAAGAATCAAGAGCGGATTCTTGCTCGTTTAGAACAAAAATTAAATCAACTTTTTCTTAATAAATCAAAAGCTGATATTGCACCAGAAGATGAGAAAAATTTAGAAATTTTAAATGCACAAATTGATGCACTATATGAGATGAAAGAACCCTCACTTAACGAAATTAAAAAAGCAGAGATATTACTTGATGAAAAAGAGACACGATATGCTTCTCTCTTTATTCAAAATGGACAATATCAACCTTATATATGATAGCATCTTGCTATGAATAATATAGGTTTTAAAATAGTTGATAAAGATGAAGAGGTTGTATTTACAATCTTAAAAGAGGTACAGAGTCAAAATTGCCCTTTAGAAATAGGACTTTATGGGGAAAGTCAAAAAGTTAGGTCTTTTTGCAAAACATTAGATTCTCCATTAAACATCCATTTTAATCACATTGCTTACTCTCTTGGAGAAGTTGAAAAATATAAAACACTCTTTTTTAAAGAGATTGAAATTGCAAAATCTCTTGGTGCTGATTATGGAATACATCACATGGCAAAATACCCAATGACAGCACAAAGTGGATATCAAACAGCACTTATTAAAGAGGTTCTTGAACGCATGCAAATCGTTGAGGATTTTGCACTTCAACAAGATTTTGAAGTTTATATTGAAAATACATTTGAGTCAATCAATTTTTATCAAAAAGTTTTTTATGGGTTAAAAGAGAGGTACACGAAAAAACTTAATTTTTGTTTTGATATAGGCCATGCAAAAGTATGGAGTGGAGATGATTTTAAGAGTTGGATGGTGTTTTTATCTGAGTTAAAATCACTCGGTTTTAAGTTGCATTTTCATCTCCATGCCAATCGTGGGCTTATTGATGAGCATCTCTCTTTGCTAGAAGTAAATGATATGGGGTTTGATGGAAATGATGGTGTATTCTCAGATTTGACTTATGCACAAATGTTTCAAGAAATTCAAGATACATTCCCAGATGAGCGAAAAATTTTTGAAGTTAAACCTCATTTAGCAATAGAAAATAGAGATTTTGTGAAACAACTTCTTCGTACTATGAAAATATAGCTATAACCTTTTAGTTTAGAAAAATTATCTTTTAAAGTTCTTATTTTGTGTACTTGCAAAATTATTACTATTGATGTATAATCAAATTATTTACATAAGATAAAGGAGATAATATGGGATTAGTAGATTTATTATTACAAAGTGGTGGTGGAGATCTTCTTGGTCAAATTGCCAAAAAAGCGAATACTGATAAAAATGGTGCGGAAGATCTTTTAAAAAATCTTGGGTCAGCAATGTTTGGACAAGTTAAAGGTAGGGTTGAAAGCGGTAAACATGACTCTACAGGACTTGAAGATTTGATTAGTGATAGCAAGTATGCTGATATGCTAGATGCTCCATCAAGACATTATAATGATAAAAAAATGCAAGATAATGGAAATGATTTATTGGGTTATATCACTGGTAGTCGTGAGGGCAGCAGAGAAGTTGCTTCTCAGGTTTCTAAAAAAACTGGATTTGATGTATCAATTATAAAAAATTTGCTTCCGATGCTTGCCCCTCTTATTATCGGTAGTCTTGGTAAAGGTATGCTTGGTGGTGGAAGTGGTTCTTCTTTAGCACCATCAAACAGTTCAGGTGGTGGACTCATGGGTATGCTTGATTTTGATAATGATGGTAGTGTTGTTGATGATGTGGCTGGATTAGCCATGAAGTATATATTTTAAATTTAGTAAGAGATAGAAACCAAAGTTTCTATCTCTAAACATACTCCCAAGATTTCCCCCCCCCAAAAAATTTTTATTAAGGATAAAATTGCACTATTTGATAGATTTTTTAGAGCGTGATGATATAAAAAAGACAGAGATTTATGAACAGTTAAAATGTACTGAAGAGGAAGCTACAATTCTGAGATTTTTTACAAAACTGCATGTTAAAGGAACTGAAGAAAATTCTGTTTACCTTGCTTTAACGGAACTCTATTCCGAGAAAGATTATAAATATATTGAAAAATTACCACTTGTAAAAAATTTATTAGATTTGGGATGGATTGCACAGAGTAGTTTTTTACAAGTAAAGATAGGTGAAGTTTCTAATCTTGATCTTATTCACGCTTCTGTAACACTTAGTAGCTCTTTCGAAAAACTTCTTGAAGTTGGAACTCTTGAGATGGCTTTACCTGACGCTACAGCCTATAGTGATCATTTAGAATATCTTAAAGATCAATTTTTACGAATAGATATTTATCAAAAAATTTCATTAGCACGTCATAATCAATCTGGAAACTCTTTCAATGCAAATAGACTTCAAAACCGTTTGACACTGCTTGAAAATCGAATTTCTGAGCGTTTAAAAGTAACAGAAGGTGAAGTGTCTGCACAAATATTATTTGGTGAACATGAGTTAAATGAAAAAGAACAAATTATATTTTTAGCACTTTTAAAAGAGGAATACTCTGGAGAAGTTGAGAGTTTAAGAGAGATGAACACCTTGATAAATCTTATCAGTGAAAATGATTATGAAAAGATTAAAAACAGAGCACTTTTAGAAGATGGTGCAACACTGATAGAAAAAGAGATTATTGATTATGATGAAATGTTGACTGCTTTTGGTGGTGTGACACGAAGTTTTTATATCACAGAAGAGTTTTTACAAAATATCATGCATCCTAATAAAGTAAAAAAGACAAAAAGAATTAAGATAGATACTTTAGTCAAAGAACAAGATCTTTTTGAACTCATAACACCAAAGACTACCATGGATGATGTGATTCTTAATCCAAAAACAAAAGAGATTCTTGATACCCTTTTAAAGCAAATGGATAAGGAAGTTATTAAGCGTTTAAAAGAGTGGGGTATTAGAGATCGAAAGTCAGGACTTGATGCGAGAATTATTTTCTATGGACCTCCTGGGACGGGAAAAACTATGACCGCACTCTCTCTTGCAAAATCTCTAAAGCGAAAAGTACTCAACTTTGACTGTTCTAAAATTTTATCTATGTATGTAGGTGAGAGTGAAAAAAATGTACGCCGTATTTTTGATACTTATAAAGAACTTTCTCAAAAAACTCGAACAGAACCTATCCTTCTTTTAAATGAAGCAGATCAATTTTTAAGCTCACGTACAACTGGTCCCGGTGGTGGTGCTGATAAGATGCACAATCAAATGCAAAATATCTTTTTAGAGCAAATTGAAAAGTTTGAAGGAATTTTGATAGCAACTACAAACCTTTTAGAGACGATAGATCCTGCATTTTCTCGACGATTTAATTATAAGATAGAATTTGCAAAACCTAATTTTGATCAAAGAGTATTATTATGGGAAAAAATGTTACCAAATAACGCACTTTATGAAAAAAACTTTGATATTAAGGTACTTGCACAACATGATCTTAGTGGTGGACAAATAGAAGTTGTTATCAAAAATACAGCACTTAGTGTTGCAGTAAAAGAGAGTCCAGTTTTTCACCTAGAGGATTTTATAACCTCGATAAATAGGGAGATTACTGGTGCTTTTGGTGAAAGTAAAATCATGGGGTTTACAGTTTAAGTAAAATTAAGTTGTTACCCATCTTCACGTTAAAACAAATAAATCATATCTTTACACAATAAAAATAGCGTAAAAGTTAAATTTTAGTTACTATGAATATATAATTTAGCTTAAAAGGAAAATTTTATGAATAAGATGATATTAGTTTTAAGTACAGCACTAAGTGTATTTTTACTAAGTGGTTGTGGTGGAGAAACGACTACAGATGGAGTAGTTGATACAAATATACAACCACATAAATTAAATAGAGTTGTTGATGCAACAACAATAGGTGACATGACAATGT